>JBEVIK010000120.1:0-3596 GCA_040510715.1 Candidatus Limnocylindrales bacterium | reverse complement strand
GTTCGACATGGAGGGCTACGAGGCCGACGACCTCATCGGCTCGCTGACCCTCCAGGCGCAGGGGGAGGGCATCGAGTCGGTCATCGTGTCGGGCGACCTGGACATGCTCCAGCTCGTCTCGGAGCACACCCGGCTCATGTTCACGCGCATGGGCGCCGGCGCGACGATCATGTACGACCCAGCGCGCATCCACGAGCGGTATGGCCTCGCGCCCCACCAGATGATCGACTTCAAGGCGCTCAAGGGCGACACCACCGACAACATCCCGGGGCTCGCGGGCGTGGGCGACAAGACCGCCGCCAAGCTGCTGGAGGACTTCGGGTCCCTCGACGGCGTGTTCGAGCATCTCGACGAGGTCAAGCCCGACAAGCTCCGGGACAAGCTGGGCGGCGCCCGTGACGACCTCATGCTGTGGCGGGAGCTCGTGACCATCGATCGCCACGTACCCGTGTCGCTGGACCTCGAGGCCGCGCGGCTCGGCGATTACGACCGCGCCGAGGTCATCCGGCTGTTCCGGGAGTACGAGTTCCGGACGCTCGTGGAGCGACTCCCAGCGGTGGATGGCGAGGCGCCCATGGCGCCCGGGGACCTCCTTCGGGAGGCCGACCGGGGCGGGCCGGTGCCGGCGGCCCAGGTCGCGGGGCGGGTCCGATCCGCCGGGAACGACAGCGGGCTCCAGCTGAGCCTCGACTTCGGGAACGTGTCGACCACGAGGGCGGACACGGCCGAAGCGCCAGCCGCCCAGCGGCCGATCGCGACCGAGCTGCGCACCAACGGCGGCGATCCGGTCGAGACGCTCCGGGGCGTGCTGCATGACCCTGCCGGGGTCGGCGTGTTCGCGCCGGGTGACGACCTGGCCGAGTGGCTCGGTGCCCAGCCGGAGCTGGCGGTGGGCGCGGCATTCGACGACCCACGCCCGCGGCGTGGCACGCTCCTCGGCTTCGCAGTGACGGGAGCCGATGGGCGCGTGGTGGCGGTCGGTACGGACGGTGCCACGGCGCTCGCCGAGCGCGTCATCGGCACCGGCGTGCCGCTGGCCGGCCACGACGTCAAGCCGCTCCTCGTATGGGAGCTGGCGCGACGCGACCCGACGGCGTCCACGAGCATGAGCCGCGAGCGGGGCACGCTGCCGCGGGTCGCCTTCGACACGCAGGTGGCGGCGTACATCCTCAACGCCGCGCTACGTGCCCAGTCGCTCGGGGACATCAGCGCGGAGCGGCTCGACCTCGAGCTGCCCAAGGCAGGTGAGCTGCGCGGCCCGGAGCTGGCCACCGTGACGTCGCTCGCCGCGGCCGCCGTCAGGGAGCCGCTCGCGCGGGCGCTCGTGGACGAGCCGGGGCTGCACCGGATCCTCGATGAGCTCGAGATGCCGCTGGTGCCGGTGCTCGCGGACATGGAGGCCACCGGCGTCGCCATCGACACCGGGGGCCTCGGGGACCTGTCGCGGACCTTCGCGGAGGAGATCGCCCGGCTCCAGGAGGGCATCTGGGAGTCGGTCGGCCACCAGTTCACGCTGGGATCACCGAAACAGCTCGAGCAAGTCCTGTTCTACGAGCTCAACCTGCCGCGGGGCAAGCGCACCAAGACCGGCTTCTCGACCGATGCGTCGGTGCTCGAGGAGCTGCGCCCGGCCCACCCGATGGTCGGGATGCTGCTCGACTGGCGGCTCTACACCAAGCTCAAGTCCACCTACCTCGATGCGCTGCCCGTGCTGCTGAGCCCAGAGACGGGTCGCCTCCACACGACCTTCCAGCAGGCCGTAGCGGCCACCGGGCGGCTGTCGTCCATCGATCCCAACCTCCAGAACATCCCCATCCGGACCGAGCTGGGGCGGATGATCCGCCGGGCGTTCGTGTCCGGTGACCCGGACCGGGTCCTGATGGCCGCGGACTACTCCCAGATCGAGCTGCGGATCCTCGCCCACGTGAGCGGTGACGTGCATCTCCGGGAGGCCTTCGAGCGACGCGCGGACATCCACCGCGAGACCGCCGCGCGGGTGCTCAAGAAGGAGCCCGGCGCGGTGACCGCGGACGAGCGCTCGATGGCCAAGATGGTCAACTTCGGGCTCGCGTATGGGATGAGCGACTTCGGGCTGGCGTCCCGGGCCGGAATCCCGCGTGCCGAGGCGCAGGAGTTCATCGCCTCCTACTTCGCGGCGTACAGCGGCATCAGCTACTACATGCTGCACATCCGCGAGACGGCCCGCCAGAAGGGGTATGTCGAGACGCTCCTGGGCCGGCGCCGCTGGATCCCCGAGCTCGAGGCACGCAACAGCGCGCTCCGCGGGTCAGGGGAGCGGATGGCCATCAACATGCCCATCCAGGGCACCGCCGCGGACATCATGAAGATCGCGATGATCCGGCTCCACGAGCGGCTGTGCCGGGAGGGATCCCCGGCACGACTGCTGCTGTCGGTGCACGACGAGGTGGTCCTCGAGGTGCCCCGCTCGCTGGTCGCCGAGCTCGCACCCATGGTCCGGGAGACCATGGAATCCGCCCTCGCGCTCGACGTGCCGCTCGACGTGGATGTCAAGGTCGGCGACGACTGGGAGTCGATGACGGTGCTGTCACGGGAGGCGGTGCCCGCCTAGAAGTTGTGCCGGGATGGCCGCGTCCGATCACCCGCACAGTGGGTGATCGGACAGACGACCGATGCATGATCCGGTGCCGACCTTGGCACGGACCCGCTCGTCATGTGCTCTCGACGCTGACCACCTCGTCGGCGCCATCGACGCGCCCTCGGTCAGAGCCCGGACCACCGAGGACGCGATCACGACGACCGTCCCTCGCCCGAAGCACATCACGGTCCGCGCCGCCGTTCAGCACGTCCCGACCCCGACCACCGGTGAGGGTGTCGTTGCCGGACTCACCGCGCAGCTTGTCGAGGCCATCCTGTCCCTCGAGGGTGTCGTAGTCGTCGCCGCCCTCGATGAGGTCATCGCCCGAGCCACCCCGGATGAGGTCATCGCCAGGACCGCCCCGCAGACCGGAGGTGTCGTGACCGCTGCCGCCATCGATGTCATCGTCTCCATAGCCACCCTCGATCTCGTCGTCGCCGCCATCCCCGTACAGGTCATCGGCTCCCCCAAAGCCGTCGATCTCGTCGTTCCCCGGCCCGCCGCGGATCGTGTCGCGACCAGCAGCCCCGCCGATGCTGTCAGCGCCGGCACCGCCCAGGATCACGTCGCGGCCCGGCCCGCCTCCGATGAGGTCGTCGCCATCGCCCCCCTCGATCCGGTCGTCGCCATCTTCCCCGTGGATGAGGTCATACCCGGCTCCACCGAAGATCCGGTCATTGCCGCCCTTGCCAGTGATCGTGTCGTTGCCTCCGCCCCCGCACAGGACGTCATCGCCGGGCGTGCCGTCGATCGTGTCGGCGCCGTCGGTGAACTCGTTGCTGCACTCGAACAGCCGGACATCGATGTCGAACCTGCCGCGGCTGTTGGCGGACCCCTCGCCCTCGTCCTGGCTCGGCCCGCCATCGCCTCCCACACCGAACTGCCAGACGCCGGGCTGGAGGATCATCGTGTGGTCGACGTAGCCATCCGTGACACCAGGCCGGCAGCGGCTCCCCGGTGCATGCGCGCTGAACGCGTC
>JBEVIK010000119.1:0-7009 GCA_040510715.1 Candidatus Limnocylindrales bacterium | reverse complement strand
AGCCGTGTCGCTGTTCCTCGAGCGTGCCCGCGCGGTGATGCCCGGGTATACCCCGTCGCCCGCCGACATGCGCGCCATCGCCGAGATCTGCCACCGGCTGGACGGGCTGCCGCTGGCCATCGAGCTCGCCGCGGCGCGCATCCGGCTGCTGTCGCCCCCCGCCATCGTGGCCCGCCTGGGGCAGAGCCTGTCGTTGCTGGCGGGCGGCGCCCGGGACCTGCCGATACGCCAGCAGACCCTGCGGGGGGCCATCGCGTGGAGCCACGAGATGCTGGCGCCGGACGACCAGCGGCTGTTCGGGTGCTTCTCGGTGTTCGCTGGTCGCGCCGACCTCGAGGCCGTCGAGGACGTGTGCGGCACCCCGGATCCTGACGTCCTGGACGGGTTGGCATCGCTCGTGGACAAGAGCCTCGTGCGGCGCCGTGACACCAGCGACGGCGAGCCACGGTTCGTGATGTTCGAGACCATCCGCGCGTTCGCCGCCGAGCGCCTCGAGGACACCGGGTCGGCCGCGGAGATGCGGGAGCGCCATGCGCGCCACTACCACGGGCTCGTGGAGCGGCTCCGCCCCGCCGCCGAGGCCGGCGACCGTGATGCGCTCGATCACCTCGAGCGAGATCACACCGACCTGCGTGCCGCGATCGCGTGGGCGCTCGAGACCGATGACCACGAGGTCGCCGTTGGGCTCGTGTCCGGCCTGTGGCGCTTCTGCCAGAAGCGAGGCTACCTGCTCGAGGGTCGCACGTACGCGGAGCGCGTGGTGGCGGCACTCGGGCCCGACGATCCCGACGACCTGCGGGTGGCGGCGCTCGACGCGCTCGGGGGCCTCCAGTACTGGCTGGCCGACCAGGGGACGGCCCAGGAGACCTATGCCCAGGCACTCGTGATCCGCCGCCGGCAGGGCGACCCCGCGAAGATCGCCGAGGCGCTCTACAACCTGTCGTTCACGTTCCTGTTCCAGACCGCCATCGACGAGGCCGGCGCGGTACTCGACGAGGCCGCGGAGCTCCTCCGGGGCCTGGGTGACGAGGCCGCGCTCGGGCGCGTCCTCTGGGCCAGGGCCAACAACGAGTGGGCGAGCGGGGACCCGAGCCGCCTGCCGGCCGCGAGCACCTATGCCCTGCAGGCGCTCGAGACGTTCGAGCGGCAGGGCGACTCCTTCATGATCGGGTGGGCGAGCTACACCGTGGCACTCGGAGCGCTCGTCGACGACGACCGCGCCGCGGCCCGGCGTCACCTGTCGCGGGCCCTCACGCTGTTCCGCGAGACGGGCGATGTATCGGGCTACACCCTGGTCCTGGACGCGTCGGCCGCGGTCATCGCGCGTGACGGCCACCTCCAGGATGCGGCACGGGTCGCGGGGCAGGTCGCATCCCTCGAGCGGACCACGGGGACGGGCCTCAACGCCTTCAACCGCGACTCGTACAAACACGACCCCGGGCGCCTCGCCACGGATCCGGAGACCGCCGAGGCGTTCGCGGAGGGCGCCCGGCTGGCGGTCGAGGACGTGGTCACGCTGGCGCTCGCGCGGCTCGTCGTGAGCCCGGCCGGAGGCGCCTGAGCCGACCGACGGGCTGTTCGGGGGTCGCTTTGTCGGTCCGGGGATACGTCATCCGCCGGGTCACGGCGGGCCGGCGAGTCAGCCACCATGCATCCCATCACACGCACGATCGCACCGAGCGTCCCAGAGGCGGTGCGAGCGACCACCGATCGCGACCCCGGTCGCCGCCCTCAGGAGCCATCCGATGCATCGTTCCCTGCGCGCCCTGCTTGTCTCGGGGGCCCTCGTGGGCAGCCTGGTCGCCAGCCTGCCCGCGTCCGTCTCGGCCGCGTCCGTCACGACCCGTTGGGTGGATGCCGACGGCCGGGTGGGCCGCACCGGCTGCGACGGCACGAGCCGCTCGGCCCACCGGACCATCCAGCAAGGGGTCGATGCCGCGAACGCGGCGGACGTCGTCAAGGTCTGCCCGGGCTCCTATGTCGGGCGCGTGGTCATCAGCGGCGCCCGGGACGGCCTGGTGCTGCAGGCAGCCGTCTACGACCGGCGTCCGGTGCTCGAGGCTCGCGACGCCTTCGGCGCATCGCCCAGGCATCTCATCACCATCGACTCGGTCAGCAAGGTCACGGTCAGGACCCTCCGGATCCGGCCGTCGCTGGCGACGAGCCACGCGTCCTGCTCCCCGTCCACGGGCATCCGGGCCATCGACGCCACCAGGGTCGTCATCGCCTACAACGACATCCGGCCCGCTGGCTCCGGTGCGTTCTGTGGCGTCCACGACGGGATCACGGCGTCCCGGGGTACCACCGGGATCATCACCCACAACGTGATCCGTGACTTCCGCGACAACGGCATCGACATCTCGGGTGCGTCCACCGATGTCATCGTCGAGTCGAACCGCGTGACGCTCTCGGATGAGGGCGCGGGCAACGCCGGTGGCGCAGCCATCGTGGCGCGTGCCGGTGCCAGCGTGATCCTTCGTCACAACTCGCTCAGGGCTCCAGCCCCGACCCCCGGCGACCCCCTGCCGCCCGCCGGCATCGAGCTCGACACCCATGGCGAGCCGTCGTCCGTGCACGGCAACGACATCTACCGGTACGCATCGGCCATCAAGGTCACGCGCGCGAACGGCGCGACCATCCGGGACAACACGATGTCCGGCGGCCAGGTCGGCCTGAACCTCCTGGATGCGGACGGAGCGGACGTGTCCGCCAATACCTCCACGGGTGCGACCGTCCACGCGCTGTTCGTTGCGGGCGGCGGCGATGGATCCTCGGACGCGAGCAAGACCACCGGCGCGCAGATCTACGACAACGACCTTCGCTCGGATGCCAACGGCGCGAACCCGGACTGCCTGGGCGACAGCGACCCCGCGGGGTATGTCGCGGCGATGAACCACTTCGCGGGCAACGAGGTCACCACGAGCTCACCGGCCGAGATGTGCGGGGGGGTCGCCCCCGTCTGATCCATGGCCCGGTGGCGGATCCGCCGATCGACACCCGAGCGTGCGGGCTTGTCCTGTCCGCTCGTCGCCTGTCGGCGGGTTCGCGTATCGTCGGGGCATGGATGCCGTCCGCGTCACGATCTGGAACGAGCACGTCCAGGAGCGCACCGATGCGCCCGCCGCAGCCATCTATCCCGATGGCATCCATGGCGCCATCGCCGCGGGCATCACTCCCCTCGGGGACCTCACCATCCGGACGGCCACGCTCGCCGATGCCGAGCACGGCCTGACCGACGACGTGCTCGCCGCGACGGACACCCTGGTCTGGTGGGGCCATGTCGCCCACGACCAGGTCGCCGACGCGGTCGTCGATCGGGTCCAGCAGGCGGTCCTGGGCGGGATGGGGCTCGTGGTGCTCCATTCGGGCCACGAGTCGCGCATCTTCCGGCGGCTCATGGGCACCACCTGCAGCCTTCGGTGGCGGGAGGCGGGCGAGCACGAGCGGCTGCACAACCTGCGACCGGAGCACCCGGTGCTCGCGGGCGTCGGCGCGACCATCGAGCTCCCCCAGGAGGAGATGTACGGCGAGCCGTTCGACATCCCGGAGCCCGACGAGCTGCTCATGATCGGCTGGTTCCCGGGTGGCGAGGTGTTCCGGAGCCTGTGCACCTGGACCCGTGGGCTCGGCCGCATCGTGTACCTCCAGCCGGGCCACGAGACGCACCCGACCTTCCACCACCCCGACATCCTGCGCGTCATCGCCAACGCCTGCGCCTGGGCACGGCCCCAGGTCCGGGGCGAGGCGCGTCGCTCGGCGAACAGCCCGCCGCTCGAGCCGATGGCGGACGCGCGGTGAGCGTGGTGTCCTCGACCGAGCGTGCCGGGGCGCGAACCGCGCCGACCCTGCGGGTCGGCATCATCGGCGCCGGCAACATCGCCCGGAACCACGTCCAGGGCTATCGCGCGGCGGGGGCCGAGGTCATCGCGATCGCCGACACCATGCCGCAGGTGCTCGCGCGTCGGGCCCGCGAGTGGGGGGTCGAGCACGCCTTCACCGACGTCGGCGAGCTCCTGTCGCTGCCGGGTCTCGACGCGGTGTCCGTGTGCACGCCCAACGCGGCACATCACGCGGCCACGCTGGCTGCGGCAGCGGCGAGCGTCCACGTCCTGTGCGAGAAGCCGATCTCGCTGTCGCTCGCGGAGGCCGACGAGATGATCGAGGCGTGCCGGCGCGCGGGGATCGTGCTGGCGATCGACCATCACCTGCGCGCGAACCCGGCGGTCGTGCGGGCACGCGCCATGATCGAGGACGGCGCGATCGGGCGGATCACGTTCGTGGGGCTGCGCCAGGCACACGACTGGGGCGGGGCGGCCGAGGTGCCGGTGGGCTTCCGGACGCCGACGATGGCGGGCGGCGGCACGCTGCTCGACAACGGCTGCCACCTGTTCGACCTCGCGCGCCACCTCGCGGGACCGGTGTCCGAGGTGTTCGCCCGCACGGCGACCCTGGGCTTCGAGATCGAGGTCGAGGACACCGCGGTCGTGAGCCTCCGGTTCGCCAGCGGCGCGTTGGGCTCGCTCGAGACCTCGTGGACCTCGACCGGCTGGGACCAGGGCTTCACCGTCAACGGCACGCGCGGCTCGCTGGAGTACACCGAGCGACAGGGCCGGCCGGTCCTGCGCCATGTCCATCGGGAGCCGGGCGACCGTGACTTCGGGTCAGCCACCGTCACGTCGTGGGAGCACGCTGGCGACGGCGACCACACGAGAGCCGTGGCCGCGTTCGTGGCAGCGGTGCGGGGTGAGCGCCCGGTCGCCTGCTCCGGCGAGGACGGCCGGGAGGCGGTCCGGCTGGCCCTGGCGAGCTACCAGAGCGCCGCGAGCGGCCTCCCCGTGGCGATCGAGGCCTGAGGCGCGCGGTGTCCTACCCCGACCCGGTCTATCACGGCGAGCGCGGCGAGGTCAGTGCCACCCTTCGCTCGGTCACGACGCCGCCCGACTTCGTGTCCCCCGCCGGCACCCGGGCGCACTACCTCGCGACCGGGACCACGACAAGGGGACGCTACGGGCTGTACCGCTGGGAGATGGGACCGCGCCAGGGCGGGCCGGGCGCTCACTTCCATCGGACCATCTCGGAGGCGTTCCACGTGCTCTCGGGCAGTGTCCGGATCCTGGACGGTCGTCGCTGGATCGATGCCGTCCCGGGCGACTTCGTGTACGTCCCCGAGGGTGGTATCCACGGCTTCCGCAACGTCTCCGACGAGCCCGCGAGCATGCTCATCCTGTTCGCGCCCGGAGCACCGCGCGAGGCCTACTTCGAGGGGGGACCCGGTCCTGCCGGGCTGAGCGAGGAGGAGCGGGCGGCGTTCTACCTCCGCCACGACAACACCTGGGTGCCGGAAGCCGACCCGAAGGCCTGAGGACCGGGCGTCGCCGGGCGTCTGCGTCAGCGAGTGTCGAGAGCAGCCACGATCCCGACGCCCGCGGTCCAGTCAAGGTGATGGTCCCGGTGGAGCCGCTCGGCCTCCGAGCGCAGATGGCTGAGCTCGGCATGACGATCAGCCGACAGGGCCGGAGCCTCGGCGAAGCCACTGATGGCGCCCGCGAGATAGGCCGAGTACCGGGCCAGCGGGGTCATCGCGGTGACCCGGGCATCCAGCCGCACGTCACGACCGAGGCATGCCCGGAGGCGACCGAACCACGCTGCGAGGTGCGCTGCACCGGGGTCCCAGCCCTGCGAATGGCCACCCCGCCGGATCATCGGTCCCGGCGTGGCGAACACCGCGATCCGCGTACCGTCGACCGACCGCCCGCAGAGGCGACCACCGAAGGTGAGGTACTCGTTGGCCACGCCGAGCCGGTCGGAGACCCGGATGGCGCCCCACGAGAACGGCGTGTCCACCGGTAGTGGCACCGACCCATCGAAGGCCGCGGGGCCGTCGTGGATCCCCAGGTGGGTCCAGTAGAGGACGGACTCCGGGTCGAAATGGGCGAGCGTGGGGCGCTGGCGGATCGCGAGCAGGAGATAGGCCGTGCTGTCCCTGCCGGGCGCGCCCGGAACGACCAGGAACCCGAGCTCGCCCATGACGGTCGCCGCCTCCTCCGGGGTCATGGCGCCGCTGGCCGGCACGAGCTGGCCTTCGAGGGCGTGGGTCGGGACGGCGCGCTCGTCCATGGTGCGATGGTGGGTCGTGGGCGTCATGGGCGGGAAGTGCCTGATCGCCCGTCGGGCGGGGACCTTCGGCACGGGGTGCCGGCGGGCTTCCCGAGGCGGGCGCTGTGGGCTACCGTGCGATCCATGCCCACGTCGCTGTCGGTCCTCCTCGTCGGGGAGTCCTGGTTCACCTACTCCATCCACCAGAAAGGGTTCGACACCTTCGAGACGGCGGAGTACACCGAGGGCGCCGGCGAGTTCATCGCCGCGCTGCGTGGCCTCGGCCACGAGGTGCGCTATATCCCCTCGCACCGGGTCGATGTGGAGTTCCCGACCGATGCGAACGGGCTGGAGGGGATCGATGTGGTCGTCCTCAGCGATGTCGGCGCCAACACGTTCCTGCTGGGCAAGGCCACATTCACCCGCTCGGAGGTCGTGCCCAACCGCCTCGAGATGCTCGCCGCGTGGGTCAGGGAGGGCGGTGCGCTCCTGATGATCGGCGGGTACATGTCCTTCTCGGGGATCGACGGCAAGGCGCGGTATGGCCGGTCGCCGCTCGCGGCCGTCCTGCCGGTCATCGTCGCCGACCACGACGACCGGACCGAGGTCCCCGAGGGGTTCGTGCCCGAGGTGCGCGAGCCGGGGCATCCCGCGCTGGCCGGCGTTCCCGCAGCCTGGCCACGAGTCCTGGGCTACAACCGTGTCGAGCCGCGGGATGGATCGACGGTCCTGGTCGCGCGAGGTGATGACCCGATCCTCGTCGTGGGCGAGCACGGAGCGGGGCGCTGCGCGGCGTTCACGCCCGACCTCGCGCCCCACTGGGCGCCACCCGAGTTCGTCTCATGGGATGCCTACGGTCGCCTGTGGCAGTCACTGCTGGGGTGGCTGGCGGAGCATCCGGCGTGACGCGACC
>JBEVIK010000118.1:0-5454 GCA_040510715.1 Candidatus Limnocylindrales bacterium | reverse complement strand
GTGCCCGGGACGCTCGTCATCGGTGCCGATGGGGGCGCCGGGCGGGCGTTGCGCGCGGGAGTCCACGTGGACCTCGTGGTGGGCGACCTCGATTCGCTCGATGGCGCCGATCTCGATCGGCTGGTGGCGGCGGGCAGCGATGTCACGCGCGCGGGCCGGGACAAGGACGAGAGCGACACCGAGCTCGCGCTGCTCGCGGCCATCGACCGCGGCTGCGAGCCCATCGTGGTCCTGGGCGCGCTCGGTGGACCGCGGCTCGACCACGAGCTGGCGAACCTGCTGCTGCTGGCCCACCCGCGCCTCGACGACCGCGACGTCTCGATCGTGGATGGCGCGACCACCGTGCGGCGGATCGGCACGGCCGACGGACCCGGGGCGCTCGACCTCGAGGGCGCGCCGGGCGACCTGCTGACGCTGCTGCCGCTCGCGGGGCCGGTCGACGGTGTGACCACCCATCACCTGCGATACCCCCTCCGCGGTGAGTGCCTCCTGCCGGGGCCCGCGCGCGGCCTCTCCAACGAGCTCCTCACGCCGACCGCCTCGGTCACGACCGAGCGGGGCCGGCTCCTCGTCGTCCATACCCGTCGAAGCCACTCGGAGGAGGCACCATGACCCGACGCTCGACCCCCCGGCGCCTGTCCGCGGGCGCGATGGCCGGCGCGCTCGCCGCCACCGCGCTCGCCACGGCCGTGACCGCCCAGTCGCCCTCCCCGATCATCACCGGCGACCGGGTGCGACTCCTGACCCACGGCTCGTTCGTGATGAACGAGGCGGCCCAGGAGGCGCTCACCGCGCAGACCGGCGCGACGCTCGAGGTCATCCAGGCCGAGGACGCCGGAAGTGCCGTCAACCAGGCGATCCTGACCAGGGACGATCCCATCGCGGACGTGCTGTACGGCGTCGATGACACGTTCCTGTCGCGGGCGCTCGAGGCGGGCATCTTCGACGCGTACCAGCCACCCGCCGCGGCCGAGATCCCCGACGCCTTCCAGCTGGACCCGGCACGACGCGTGACGCCCATCGACTACGGCGACGTGTGCATCAACGTGGACCCGGGCTGGTTCGCCGAGCATGGCGTGGCCCCGCCCTCGACGCTCGAGGACCTGGTGCGCCCGGAGTACCGCGACCTGCTCGTGGTGGAGGACCCGGGGGTCTCCTCGCCGGGCCTCGCGTTCGTGCTCGCCACCATCGCCCGGTTCGGGGAGTCGGGTGACCGGACCTGGCTCGACTACTGGGCGGAGCTTCGGGCCAACGGTGTCCAGGTCGCCTCGAGCTGGGACGACGCCTATTACGGCTCCTTCTCCGGCAGCGCCGGGCAGGGTGACCGGCCCCTCGTCGTGTCCTATGCGTCGAGCCCGGTCGCCGAGGTGTACTTCGCCGACCCGCAGCCCTCTGCCGCGCCGACGTCGTCGTTCGTGGATGGCTGCTATCGGCAGGTCGAGTTCGCGGGGGTCCTCGCCGGGACGGAGCGACCGGAGCTCGCCCGGGCGCTCGTGGACTTCCTGCTCGGTCCCACGTTCCAGCAGGGCATCCCCCTCGACATGTTCGTGTACCCCGTGCTGCCGCAGGTGGAGCTGCCGCTCGTGTTCCGGGAGCACACCGCCGGGCCCATCGACCCGGTGACGCTCGACCCGGCGACGATCGCGGCGAACCGTGACCGTTGGATCGAGGAGTGGACCCAGGCCGTGCTGCGGTGAGCCTCGCGCGCCCGGTGGGGCTGGGGCGCACCGCGACCATCGTGCTCGCGGTCCCGCCCGTGGTGTTCCTGGGGCTGTTCTTCGCGTGGCCGGTGCTCTCGATCCTCGCCACCGGGCTGGCTCCCGAGGGCCGGCTCGCCGTCGACGCCATCGCGGACACGCTCGGCCGGCCATACCTGCTCGACACGGTCGTGTTCACGATCGGGCTCGCCGTCGCCATCACGGCCGGCTCGTTCGCGGTGGGGATGCCCGCGGCCTGGATCCTCGCCCGGTTCACGTTCCCGGGCAGGACCGCGCTCCGGGTGCTGGTCGCGATCCCGTTCGTGCTGCCCACGGTGGTGGTGGCCGCCGCGTTCCTCGCCACGATCGGCCCACGCGGCATCGTCCCGACGCGACTCGCCGACACGGTGATCGCGGTGATCGTCGCGGGTGCCTTCTACGACGTCTCGGTCGTGGTGCGGCTGGTGGGTGGCCTGTGGGCCCATCTCGACCCCCGCACCGAGGATGCGGCACGTGCCCTCGGCGCCTCGCCGTGGCGCGCGTTCCGGGAGGTGACCTGGCCGCTGCTGCGACCCGCGGTCATCTCGGCGGCGTCGGTCATCCTGCTGTTCAGCATCACCTCATTCGGGTTGGTGCTGCTGCTGGGCGCGCCGGGTCAGCCGACGCTCGAGGTGGAGGTGTGGCGGCAGGCATCGGTGATGCTCGACCTGCCGGCCGCGGCCACCCTGGCGGTCGTCCAGATCGTGGGCGTGGTCGTGTTGCTGGTCATGAACGCGTGCTGGCAGGAGCGGCTCGCCGTCGCCCAGCGCCTGCGACCGGCGGCGGAGGTGGCACGTCCGCCGCGGACCACGCGGGAGCGTGTGGCGGTGGCCGGGATCGCGATCGGGCTGGCGGCGTACATCGGCGTGCCCCTCGGCGCGCTCCTTGAGCGTTCGCTGCGGGCGGGCGATCGATACGGGCTCGGCGCATGGGAGGCCCTCGTCCAGGGCTCGGTGACTCGCAACGTGGTCCAGGCACCGGCGGTCGATGCGCTGGCGACCTCGCTCGTGTTCGCGCTGGCGACGCTGTGCATCGCGGGGCCGCTGGGGCTCGCCGCGGCCCTGGTCGTGGGCTACCGGCGCGGCTGGGTGCCACGCACGTTCGATGCCCTCGTGATGCTGCCGCTCGGCACATCGGCGGTCATCGTCGGCCTCGGCTTCCTGGTGGCGCTCGACCAGCCGCCGCTCGACCTGCGCACGAGCATCCTGCTCATCCCCATCGCCCACGCGCTCATCGCGCTGCCCTTCGTGGTGCGCGCCATCGCCCCGGTCGTGCGGTCCATCGACCCCCGGCTGCGCGAGGCCGCCGCGATGCTCGGGGCGGCTCCCGGTCGTGCGTGGCGCGAGGTCGATGCGCCGATCATCGCGCGGGCAGCGCTCGTGGGAGCCGCGTTCGCGTTCGCGATCTCGCTGGGCGAGTTCGGTGCGACCCTGTTCCTCGCACGCCCCGAGACCACCACCGTGCCCGTGGCCATCGAACGGCTCCTGTCCCGGCCCGGTCCGCTGGCCTTCGGCCAGGCGATGGCGCTCGCCACCGTCCTGATGCTGGTGACCGGGCTCGCGATGCTGGCCATCGAGCGATGGCGCGCACCCGGTTCGACCGGCTTCTGATGTCGCACGACCCCGGTTCGGCGGCCGAGCCGTTCCTGCGCCTCGAGGGGGTCGGCGTGGCCTACGGGTCGCGGGTCGCGCTCCAGCCGCTCGACCTGACGGTGGCGGCCGGGTCCATCGTGGCCGTGCTCGGTCCGAGCGGCTCGGGCAAGTCGAGCCTGCTGCGCGTGGTCGCGGGGCTCGAGCCACCCACGGGCGGTCGCATCACCCTCGACGGCCGGGACATCACGGGCGTGCCGGCGCACGACCGAGGAATCGGCCTCATGTTCCAGGACTTCGCGCTGTTCCCCCACCGGGACGTGGCGGGGAACGTGGGGTTCGGGCTCCGGATGCGTGGCGACGACGCGGCCGCAGTGGCACGGCGGGTGATGGAGGTGCTGGAGCTGGTCGGGCTGCCCGGCGCGGGGCCACGCTCGGTGGGCGCGCTGTCGGGTGGTGAGCAACAGCGGGTGGCGCTCGCGCGGGCGCTGGCGCCGGAGCCGCGACTGCTGATGCTCGACGAGCCGATGGGCTCCCTCGACCGGGCCCTCCGGGAACGGCTGCCGGCCGAGCTGCGGGCGATCGCGCTCCGGCTCGGGCTGACGGTGCTGTACGTGACCCACGACCAGGAGGAGGCATTCGGGGTCGCGGACCGGGTGGTCATCCTGCGCGACGGCCGGGTGGTTGCAGACGGCACGCCCGAGGGCCTCTGGACGTCACCACCTGATGCGTTCGTGGCCTCGTTCCTGGGGTTCCGCAACATCGCCGATGCGGAGGTCAGCGGTGGCGTCGCCCGGACACCGTGGGGGACGCTGGCCCTGCCCGGGGTCGTCGACGGCCGGGTGACGCTCGTGCTCCGGCCCGACGCACTCGGTCTTGCCGACACCGGGATGGGCGGCGTGGTCGAGGCCCGCCGGTTCCGCGGCGACCACGTGCGGGTCGTCGTGACCACCGACGCCGGTGCTCCGCTCGAGCTCGAGGTCAGGGATGGACCACTGCCCCAGGTGGGCGAGCGGGTGCGCGTCGCGGTCGACCCGGCGCGCGTGAACGTGCTGGCGGCCGGCTGACGCGGACCGGCCGTCCCATCCAGCGGGACGCGGGCGCGGCGCCGACCGTCCTGGGCTGTCAGCGCCAGCCGAGAGCGGGTGCCACGTACTTGAGGATCGACTCGATGGCGTGGGCGTTGTAGTCCACGCCCAGCTGGTTCGGGACGGTGAGCAGCAGCGTGTCGGCGGCTGCGATCGCTTCGTCCTCGGCGAGCTGCTTGACGAGCTCGTCCGGCTCGGCGGCGTACGAGCGCCCGAAGATGGCGCGCACTTCGGGCTCGATATAGCCGATCTGGTCCTGGTCGTTCGCATCGCGCCCGAAATACGCCCGATCGCGGTCATCGACCAGCGCGAAGATGCTCCGGCTCACCGAGACGCGTGGCTCGCGCTCGTGACCGGCCTCCTTCCAGGCCGCGCGGTATGCCTCGATCTGCTTGCGCTGCTGGACGTGGAGGGGCTCGCCCGTCTCGTCGAACTTGAGGGTCGAGCTCTGCAGGTTCATGCCCAGGGTCGCCGCCCAGACAGCCGTCGCGTCGGTCGCGGATCCCCACCAGATGCGGTCGCGGAGCCCCCCCGAGTGCGGCTCCACTCGCAGCAGCCCGGGGGGGTTCGGGAACATCGGCCGCGGGTTGGGCTGCGCGAAGCCCTCCCCCTTGAGCATCTCGAGGAACACCTCGGCGTGGCGACGTGCCATGTCCTGCTCGGTCTCACCCTCGGCGGGCGCGAAACCGAAGTAGCGCCAGCCGTCGATGACCTGCTCCGGGGAGCCACGGCTGATGCCCAGCTGGAGCCGCCCGGTCGCGATGAGGTCCGCGGCACCCGCGTCTTCGGCCATGTACAGCGGGTTCTCATAGCGCATGTCGATGACCGCCGTGCCGATCTCGATGCTGCTGGTCCGTGCGCCGATCGCCGCGAGCAGCGGGAACGGCGATCCGAGCTGGCGCGCGAAGTGGTGGACCCGGACGTATGCGCCGTCCGCGCCCAGCTCCTCGGCGGCGACCGCCAGCTCGATGGTCTGGAGCAGGGCATCCGACGCGGTCCGCACCTGGGAGTGCGGCGAGGCCGACCAGTGCCCGAAGGACA
>JBEVIK010000117.1:0-6017 GCA_040510715.1 Candidatus Limnocylindrales bacterium | reverse complement strand
GGTCGCGGCCGGCCCATCGCCACGCATCCCCTCCCGACGTGAAGCCCACCCGGGCCATCGCCCCATGGCTGCTGCTCGGTCCCGCGCTCGCGGTGTTCGCGGCCGCGGTGCTGGTGCCGCTCGTGCTCACAGGCGGCTACAGCTTCACGGAGTGGAATGGCTTCGGGCCCATGACCTGGGTGGGTCTCGACAACTACACCCGCGCGCTCAACGACCCGGTGTTCACCGGGTCGTTCGTGCATGTGCTGACCTACATCGCGGCGACATTGGTGCTCGAGGTCCTGGTGGGTCTGGGGCTCGCGGGGCTCGCCTCGATGCGTCGCGGTGGCCTCTGGTTCCGGCTCGCCATCTTCACGCCCGTGCTGCTGCCGATGGTGGTGGTGGCGGTGCTCTGGCGGTTCGTCTACAACCCCGACTTCGGATTGCTCAACGGGATCCTCGAGGAGGTCGGGCTGGAGGACCTGGCGCACCTGTGGCTGGGTGACCCGGCGACGGCCCTGCTGGCGGTCAGCGTCGTGTCCGGCTGGGTGTACGCGGGTTTCTACATGATCATCTTCTTCGCCGCGTTCCGGCAGGTGCCGGGCGACGTCATCGAGGCTGCCCGGCTCGACGGCGCGGGTGAGTGGGCGTTGTTCGCGCGGGTCAAGGTGCCCATGATCCGGGGCGCCATCGCGGTCGCGGTGCTGCTGTGCGTCACGGGCGGCTTCCAGGGCTTCGACCTGTTCTATGTGATGACCAACGGGCAGCCCTACGGCGCGACCGAGATCCCCACGACCCTGCTGGTCAAGACCGTGTTCCAGTACGGCAACGTCGGCTACGGCTCCGCGATGGCCGTGCTGCTGACCGCGATCGTGGTCGGCGTGGGCATCGTCTACGCGCGGCTCCAGGCACGCCGCCAGGTGGTCCCGGAGCGCACAGGGGCCGAGGCATGACCATGCGCGGCGCGGATCGCTCGGATGTCGGCGCCAACAGCCGGCTGGTCACCAGGGCCCTGGTCGGCGGCGCCTTCCTGCTCATCGGGGTGGTGTTCCTGTTCCCGATGGTCTGGATGCTGCTGTCCAGCTTCAAGGCCAACCGGGACATCTTCCGGTCGCCACTGTCGCTGCCCTCGACCATCGACCTCGGGCGTTGGGCCGAGGCGTGGGAGGTCGGCAACATCGGCCGGTACGCGGTCAACAGCGCCATCGTCACGGGGGTGTCCGTGACGCTCATCCTCCTCCTGGGCGCCGCCGCGGCGTTCGCGCTCAGCCGCTATCGCTTCCGTGGCCGGGCGGTCGTGATGGGGCTGTTCGCGCTGGGCCTGCTGCTGCCGCTCCAGTCGTACTTCATCGCCCAGTCCAAGCTGTTCACGCAGCTCGCCATCACCGACTCGTATCTCGCGCTCATCATCCCGTACACCGCGATGGGCCTGCCCCTCGCGACCTTCCTGCTCAAGGTCTATCTCGATGCGCTGCCCGATGAGCTGTTCGACGCGGCGCGCATCGACGGGGCCGGCGAGGGGCGGATGTTCCTCGAGGTGGCGCTGCCGCTGCTCCGCCCCGGGCTCGCGACGGTCGCCATCTTCTCGGCGCTCGCCTGCTGGAACGAGTTCCTGCTGGCGCTGCTGTACATCCAGAACGACGACCTCAAGACCATCCCCACCGGGTTGCTGGCGTTCTCGTCGCGCTATGTCACCGACTACGCGATGCTGTTCAGCGCGCTGTCCATCGTCACCATCCCGATGGTCGTCATCTACCTCGTGTTCAACCGCCAGATCGTGGAAGGCATCACGGCGGGTTCCGTGAAGTAGGGCGGCGCGTCGCTCAGTCGGGCGCCAGCTCCCGGGCGAGCTCCGCGGCGATGCGCTCCACGACACCCACGACCAGCGCGTTGCCCATCATGAACGCGCGCCTGCCCTCGGGCATCCCGGTGTCGGTCCAGTCGTCCGGGAAGCCGTCGAGCCGCTCCAGCTCGCGTGGCGTGAGCCGGCGGTATCGGCCGCTGTCGGTCCGGACCAGGTGCTTGAACCGGGATGGCGTCGCGCCGCCCTCCGCCGTGAGGATCGTCCGCGACGGGCCGTCCGTGGGATCGGGGAAGGGGATGGCGCCCTCCGCATACTCGTAGGGGGTACCGCTCCCCTTGTGGACGCGCTGCTCGCGCTTGGCACCCTTGAGGTAGCGCCAGCTCGCCAGCTGCCGGTCGGGCACGAAGTAGTCCTCCGGCACGTCCGCTTCCGGCTCCAGCACGTCCCCGAGGGTGGTCCGCGGTCCCTCCCAGACCGGCGCGAGGTCCTGGGTCCAGACCCTGCGGTGGGACATGTAGCCCGCGCTCCGGAACGGCGTCTCGCCGCGGCGCGCCCCGAAGGTCTCGGATACCTCGACAGGGTCGCCCAGCAGCGTGAACGATTCGAACAGCTGGCCCAGGGGCCCGTCGGCCACCGGCAGGGCGCGCGCGAGCGTCCCCCGGTGCAGCACATCGCCCGGATCGCGTGGCTCCGGGCCGGCAAGCCGGCCCACGATGTACACCCGGCGCCGCTTCTGGGGGAACCCGTAGTCCGCGGCATTGACCACCCGCCACTCGACCTCGTAGCCGAGGTTGGCGAGCGTCACGAGCATCACCGCGAAGTCGCGGCCCCGCTGCCCGGCCGGGGACTTGAGCAGCCGGTCCACGTTCTCGAGGAACAGGTACGGCGGGCGCTTCATGGTCAGCAGCCGGTGGATCTGCCACCACAGGACGCCCTTCCTGCCTTCGATGCCGAGCGCCTGGTTGAGCGTCCGGGCGACGGAGTAGTCCTGGCAGTTGTGGACGACGCACCCGTCCGCGACGTACGACTCGTCCTCCGCGACCGACAGGTTGTGCACCGTGGACCCGGCGGCCGGCGCGACGGCTCGCACGGTCCGCCAGCCGTACGCCCCCTCCACGAACGCCAGACGGTCGCCGCCCGGCAGCCCGACGCGGTAGCGGGGCGACCGATCGGAGCGGAGGGTGACGCTCGGCACGACCCCGAACGCGCGCTGCGCGAGCAGGGCGAGGTCGAACGCCTGCCCCCGGTCGTCCGTCTCGGCACTCCACGTCTCAGCCTGCGAACCGCCGGCGGCGCGCCGCCCGATGGCCGTTCGCGCCTGCTCCGGCGTGAGGCTGAGCGCCCAGCCGGGGATGGGGCCATCCGCGGGCACCTCGCCGCCCGGAGCCGATGGCAGCGCCTCGGTCGGCAGGACCTGGCACACGAGCGTGTCCCGGTCGAACAGCTGGGCCTCCATCCAGCGGGGCTCGTCGGTCCATCGCTCCTGGCTTCGCGGTCCGGCCCAGGTGTAGTCGCGCCGGCGCGCCCAGAAGGGGTGCTCCTCGGTCGTCCGGATGTCCGGGAGGCCGTGCCCGCGGATGACCAGCGTCGCGGGCACGTCTCGTGACATCAGGGCGGTCACGGGCCGCCAGCGACCCAGGTGCGTCAGCACCAGGTCACCGACCCGAACATCCTCGATGGGCCGATGGCCGTCCGCGGTGAGCACGACGGTCCCCGCCGCGAAGCAGGGGAACCCGCCGACCAGCAGCTCGTGGTCGGGGATCTCGGCGCGTCCGGCCTCCGCCGTGTCCATGACCCGTTCGAGGTCCTCGTTGACATGCGCCGATGACGCGCCGAACCGCGCGACATAGCAGTCGAAGGCGTGCTGCCTGCGGGTCGCGGGCTCCCACTGGTTCGCCCAGACGGTGCGGAAGCCGTGCGGCTCGAGGCCCAGCCGGAACCCGCCGACCCCCGCGAACAGCTCGACCATCCGCGGTCCGTCCTCGCGCGCGGGGGCCTTCCTCCTCACGACCGCAGGGTACCCGATCCCGGGCACCGGATCAAGCGCGCGGGAAGTCGTCCCAGTCGCGCGGCCCGTCGTCGCGGACCCGCTCGTGGTTCCGGAGCTCCAGCACCGCGTCCTCCGGGCTCACCGGGTTGACGGGCAGCCCGGTGCCCAGCTCGAGACCCGCGATCTCGCGGAGCCTCGGATGGAGCTCCCAGTGCCAGTGGTAGGTCTCGTCCACGCGCTCCTTGGCGGGTGCCGTGTGGAGCACCAGGTTGTAGGGCGGATCGTCGAGCACGCCCAACGCACGCAGCACCCCCTGGAGCGCGTCCGCGGCCCCCTCCAGCTGCTCGTCGGTCGCGCGGCCGAAGTCCGCCTCGTGATGACGCGGCACGACCCACAGCTCGAACGGCGAGCGTGACGCCCACGGTGCGAAGCAGACCGTCGAGGCGTCCTGGTAGACGACGCGATCGCGTCGCGCGACCTCGTCCCGGACGAGCCGGCACCACGGACAGACGCCCTCCCGGATGAGGTAGCGCGCGGCGCCCCCCAGCTCCTCGGTGAGGCGATGCGGGATCTGGGGCAGCTCGTACAGGTCGATGCACAGGTGGTCGGTGCGCGCGCCCGCCTGGCTCCCCGCGTTCTGGACCACCTGGACGTAATCGATGCCCGGGACGTCCCGAGCGCGCCGGACCTGGTCACGGGCCAGGGCGAGCATCTCGATGACCGTGGTCCGCTGGGCCGCGTCGAGCCGCTCGTGGTGCCCCCTCGGCGCAGCGATGGTGGCCCAGCTGCCGACGTCGCCCATCAGTCCCAGGCCTTCCTGCCCCGGGTCGCGCTCCTCGCGTCCGGACGCCTCGTGCTCCCGCTGGCCGCCCGCGATGGTGAAGGCCTGCGCCCGAAGGACCCGCAGCCAGACCCCGTCATCGGGCGCCTGCTCGCAGTTCTGGCACGCGCCACCGTCAGGCCAGACAGGTTCCGCCCGCCGGGCGAAGCGGGACCGGTCGTACTCCCGCTCCACGACCGTCGCCACCCACCACCCCGTGATGTCATCGCGGCGCAGCTCGAACAGGCCGCCGGGCATCCGACGATCAGGCGGCGGTGCGGGCCGGGCGGGGCTCGGCCGAGGCGACGACGGCCGCATCCAGCCGATGCGACAGCGCGTCGGCGACGCGCTCGGCGGCGGTCGCGACGCTCGCGGTCGAGGGGTCCGCGGTCGCGCCGCTCCAGCCCAGCTCCCGGGCGATCGAGGTGACCGTGATGCCCGTGAGACCGCACGGATCGATGAGCTCGAAGTCGGCGAGACGGGTCGTCACGTTGAGCGCGATGCCGTGGTAGGTGACGCCGTGCTCGACCCGCAGCCCCAGGGCTCCGAGCTTGCGCGGCAGGCCGTCCAGGCCGGCCGGATCCACCCAGCAGCCGGGGTACCCGTCACGTCGCTCCGCCGGCACGCCGTAGCTGCCGGCGGCGTCCGCCATGGCGAGCTCGAGCGCACGCACGAACGGCCGGAGCAGCAAGCCCGCCTCCGCCAACCGCACGATGGGGTAGGCCACGAGCTGCCCCGGACCGTGGTAGGTGACCTCGCCTCCGCGCTCGACCCGGATGGTCTCGATGCCCCGCCCCGCGAGCTCCTGGTCGGTCGCCAGGACGTTGGCGAGATCGGCATGACGCCCCAGCGTCAGCACCGCGTCGTGCTCGAGGACGAGCAGCGTGTCGGGGACCTCGCCCGCGGCCCGCGCTTCGACCAGCTCGTGCTGCAGCTGCCACGCCGACCGGTAGTCGATCCGGCCCAGCCATCGGACGTGCAGCTCCATGCATCGCACGATAGCAGGCAGCGCCGGGCCCTCGGCCGGGCAGGACATTTGACGGATGCCGGCGCCCGGAGCCGCGCCTAGGATCGCGCGCAGCCCGGTCGCCCGACCGCGCGTACGCCTCGGAGGACACGACATGAGGGGACGTCGGTCGGTGAGCGTGATCGCCGCGCTGTCCATGCTGGTCCTGCTGCTGGTCCAGGCGAGCCCGGCCGGTGCCGTCGGCACCCGATGGGGCTCCAGGCTCAGCACGGAGATCGGTCCCAGCAATGGCTACCAGTGGTGCGACCTCGATGGCGCGCCGCATCCCGTGTGCAGCTGGATGTTCCGCCAGGTCTACAACCGAAGCGGGGGACAGAGGGCGCCCAAGAACGGCTACATCGACAAGGTGCGGATCGTCTCGTGCAACGCGGGCAGCTTCTACCTCCAGTTCGGCAGG
>JBEVIK010000116.1:0-5475 GCA_040510715.1 Candidatus Limnocylindrales bacterium | reverse complement strand
GCCGCCGACAGCGTCGTCATCGCGAGCGGGGCCTGCAACCGACCCAGCATCCCCCCGGCCGCCGAGGGCGTGCCGCCGGGCGTGCTGCCGATCACCCCGCTGGGCTATCGGTCACCCGCCCAGCTGCCTCCCGGCGGCGTGCTGGTCGTGGGTGCGTCCGCCAGCGGCGCGCAGCTCGCCGACGAGATCGCGCGGTCCGGGCGTCGGGTGGTCCTCTCGACGGGTGAGCACGTGCGCATGCCGCGCACCTATCGCGGACGCGACGTGTTCCGCTGGCTCGAGTCGGTCGGGATCCTCGACGAGACCTGGGACCAGATGGACGACATCATCCGGGCCCGCCATGTCCCGTCGCCGCAGCTCATCGGGACACCGGAACGCCGCGACATCGACATGAATGCCCTGCGCGACCAGGGCGTCGAGGTCGTGGGCAAGCTGGGCACCATCCGTGATGGCGTAGCGCTGTTCTCGGGCGGCCTGGGCAACACCTACCAGCTGGCTGACATGAAGCTCAAGCGGCTGCTCGACCGCTTCGACGACTGGGCGGAGACCGCGGGCGTGGTGGACGGCCTGGCCGCACCCGACCGCCCGGAGCCGACCCGGCCCGACGCCGCCGTCCGCATCGAGCTCGACCTTCAGCGCGAAGGGATCGGGACGGTCCTCTGGGCGACCGGCTACCGGCAGGACCTGTCGTGGCTCGACGTCCCGGTCTTCGGCTACAAGGGCGCCATCCGCCACGAGGGCGGGGTCGTCACCGGCAGCCCGGGGCTGTACCTGCTGGGGACCACGCTGCTGCGCCGCCGCCGCTCGACCTACATCGCGGGCGCCGCCCAGGACACCGAGGACCTCGCCGATCACCTCGCGGCCCGCGTGGGCGGCCGGGTGCCATCCCCGGCGGAGCCGCTGCCTGCCTGACCCCCGGCCGGGCGCCGGAGGTACCCTGTGCCCATGAGCGACACGACCTCGACCCGACCCGCGGTCGGCGAACTCGCACCGGACTTCACGCTGCCCGACGACACGGGCGCCGAGCGAACCCTGTCCGCCGAGCGCGGTCGCTGGCTGGTGCTCTACTTCTACCCCAAGGACGACACGCCAGGCTGCACCACCGAGTCCTGCCAGTTCCGCGACGCCTACGAGGAGTACCAGCAGACGGGCGCCGAGGTGTGGGGCATCAGCATCCTCGGCAGTGGCTCCAAGGCCGCGTTCAAGGCCAAGTTCGGGCTGCCCTTCACGCTCATCGCCGACGAGGACCACCAGGTCGCCGAGGCGTACGGCGTGTGGGTCGAGAAGCAGAACTACGGCAAGACCTACAAGGGCATCGAACGGGCGACCTTCCTCGTCGATCCGGTGGGCCGGGTCGCGAAGGCGTGGTCGAAGGTGGACCCTGACGGTCACGCCGACGAGGTGCTCGAGGCCATCCGATCCCTGGCCGCCTGATCCCGACGAGGGGCTGAGGGCCACGTGAGGATCGGACCGCGGTCGCTTCTGCCGGGCACGAGCAGAGGCATCGCTCGTGGGGGGAGACGAGCGATGCCTCGGCCGCGAAGTGTAGCGCCGTCGCACGCGCTTGGTGGAAGCGCTTCCACCACGTGAGCGAGGACAGCGCGCCGCGTCTCCATGACGACCGCCCCGAGCGGGTGATGGTCATCGTGGCGCACCCCGACGATGCCGACTTCGGACCGGCCGGCTCGGTCGCTCGATGGGTGCGCGCCGGGAGCGTCGCGCATCTCGTGTGCTGCACCAGCGGCGACGCGGGCGCGGACGATGCCCGCACCGACCCGCTCGAGCTGGCGCGGACCCGCGAGGCCGAGCAGCGAGCGGCAGCGCTCCACGTCGGATACGCGGAGGTGACGTTCCTGCACCAGCCCGATGGCGCGCTCGCCAACGACCTCGCGCTCCGCGAGCAGCTGGTGCGCTGCATCCGCGCCTTCCGACCCGACGCGGTCCTGGCGCCCGACCCGACGGTCGTCATCACCCGGGGTGGGCACATCCAGCACACCGACCACCGCGCCGCGGCGATGGCGGCCCTGGACGCGGTCTACCCGGCCGCGCGCAACGCGCTCGCGTTCCCCCACCTCGTCATCCACGAGGGGCTCGAGCCGCACGTGGTCCGCTGGCTCTACCTCTTCTGGACCGATCGACCGGATGCCTGGGTGGATATCTCCGACACCCTGGACATCAAGCTCCTGGCGCTCCACGAGCACGCGACCCAGATCCGCGACCCGGAGGGGTTCGACGAGCGCATCCGGGAGTGGTCGGCCGAGGACGCCGGGCCGTTCGGTGTCGCTGGCGTGGACGCCTTCCGCGTGCTCGACCTGGGCTAGTCGCTCGTCAGGCCGCCGTGGGCGTGGCCTCGCCGCGCAGCAGTGCGCGGACATCGACCCAGTGGTCCCAGACATCAGCGAGGGCCGGCGACTGGACACCCGCGATCCGCCGGATGTGCTCGAGCTCGAGCCCCGGCGCGTGCTCCGCGAGGTACTCCACCGCCGCCACGCCGATGCTCTGCGGGAGCGCCACGAGGTCGGCGGCGGTGGGCAGCGGGCGCAGCGACACAGGCTCGATGCCCGCGAACGCGAGCGCCTCCGACAGGTCGCGCGGCTGCGGCGCACGGTCGCCGTACCAGCCATCGATGGGGTCGTATCGGAAGCCGAGACCGCGCAGCCAGCGCATCAGCTCTCGCGACAGCTCCGGCGTGAGCTGCGCCCACAGCGGATGGGTGCGCTCGAAGCGGAGCCGGTCGTCGTCGATGGCCGAGGCCACGATGACCTCGCCCAGGGTGCGCAGCATCAGCACCCAGCGTGACGCCGGAGCACCCGAGAGGGTCGCCAGCTGACGGGCCAGGATCCGGATCGCATCGCCGCCATCGAGCAGCCCGCGCAGCATGGGCATGTCCACGCGGCCGACACGCCATGCATGGCCCTGGCCGTCCGCGGGATCCGTCGACCGGTCGGCGTCGATCACTCGGCGGCGCGCCTCGGAGGTCGCCTCTTCCGCCGACTCGGCACGGACCCGCTGGGCCGCCGCGCGCCACTCGGCGTCGCTCACCTGCCGTTCGAGGGTCTCGAGCCGCGACCGCCACAGCATCGCCTGTCCCAGCGCGACGCGCGTGCTCCGGTTGAGCTGGTCCACCGATGCCAGCCAGGTCGCTGCGGCGGTACGTCGCTCGTCGGCTCCCCTGGCGGCTGCGAGGGCGGTGCGGTACTCCCGCCTGGCCGCCTCCTTGCGGTCCATGAGCGACCGCTGGTCGAGCGTCTCGGATGCGGCCAGCTGGCGGGCACGTGCCTCCGCGGCCGCGCGTCGCGCCTCTCGGAGGGCGGCATCGGCCGTGGCGAGGCGCGCCCATTCCAGGCGAGCGTCGGAGCGTGTCAGATCGACGTCCCGCCGGAGCTCGACTGGGACGAGCGCGACGGTGGTGTCGGAGGGGTGATGGGCCTCCACGACCCGGAGGCTGCGGCATCGCGGGGCGGTTGTCGATCGGCGCGGCCATGTTCCCGTGGACGCCGGTCACCGCTTCGTACCGCGGGGGAGGTACGGTCGGTGACGCTCGCCCGGACGGGCGGAGCACGGGCCCCGGATGGTAGATTCACGCACGAGCCCATCGCACCTGCCCAGCGCACCCTCGCAAGTCCGTCCGCCTTGGAGGCCCATCGCACCGCGTGGTCATCGAAACCGATCAGGAGTTCCTCGTCCAGCCGGTGGATGCCTCCTGGCTCCAGTGCAACATCGAGTGCCAGGAAGCCTGTCCCGTGGGCACGAACTGCCGGGGCTACCTGAACCTCGCCGCCGAGGGTCGGTTCGAGGAGGGCTACATCCTGTCCCGCGAGCCCAACCCGGTCGCGGCGATGTGCTCGTACGTGTGCTCGGCTCCCTGCGAACGCGCCTGCCGCCGGGGCGACATCGACCGACCCCTCGCCATCCGCGCCATGAAGCGGTTCCTCGTGGAGTGGCATCGCGATTCGGGCATCCCGGACGACATGCCGGTCATCACGCCGCGCGACACCACGGTCGCCGTGATCGGCGCGGGTCCCGCAGGACTCGCCGTCGCGCGCGAGCTGGCCGTCGCCGGGCACCGGGTCACCGTGTACGACGAGCTGCCGTTCGCGGGCGGCACGATGCTCATCGGCGTGCCCGCATTCCGGCTGCCGCGCGAGGCCATCGAGATGGACTTCCGGCTGGTGGAGCAGCTGGGTGTCACCTTCGAGTTCGAGACCCGGGTGGGCCGCGACATCACCTTCGAGCAGCTCCAGGAGCGCTTCGACGCCATCGCCATCACCGCGGGTGCCATGGACCCGGTTGGGCTCGACGTGCCGGGCGGCGACCTGCCGGGCGTCCAGTACGGCGTCGAGTTCATGAAGAAGGCCAACCTGGGCGAGCCGCTCGAGGTGGGCGAGGACGTGGTCGTGGTGGGCGGCGGCTACACCGCCATGGACTGCTCGCGCACCAGCCTCCGGCATGGTGCCAGGAACGTGACCATCTCCTATCGCAGGACGCGCTCGGAGCTGGTCGTGGACCAGGAGGAGCTGGGCGAGACGGAGCGCGAAGGCGTCCGCATGGAATTCCTCACGAGCCCCATCGAGGTCCTCGCGGACGACGAGGGCAAGGTCACCGGCGTGCGCATGGTCCGCAACCGGCTGGGCGAGCCGGACGCGACCGGTCGCCGCGCCCCGGTGCCGGTGCCCGGCTCGGAGTTCATCGTGCCCGCCCAGACGGTGGTGCCCGCGGTCAGCCAGGCGGCGGACAACACCTTCCTGCCCGTGGAGGCCTCGTTCGAGATCAACCGCGGCCGGATCCGCGTGGACCCGGGCACCTATGCCACCAACGTCCGGGGCGTCTTCGCCTGCGGCGACTTCGTGACCGGCCCCACGACGCTCATCGAGTCGGCGGGCCACGGCAAGCGCGCGGCGTACGCCATCGACCGCTACCTGTCGGGCCGCAGCAGCGTCCGCATCGACGCCAACGTGCGCATCGTGAGCTCGTGGCGGCACGAGATGCCCGAGCTGTACGACGTCCTGCCGCGGCAGCACGTGCCCATGGTGCCCACCGCCTCGCGCATCCCGTCCACGGAGCCGCGCGTCAACTTCAACACGCCGGTGGAGCGGGGCTACACCTCCGACCAGGCGGTCACCGAGTCGACCCGCTGCCTCATGTGCAACTACAACATCTGGTTCGACCCGTTCCGGTGCGTCCTGTGCGGCGCGTGCGCGGATGTCTGCCCGGAGGGCGTCATCCACATGATCGACGTCAACCAGATGAAGTCGGAAGGGCCGCTGCCCGAGCTCGTCGATGCCTACGGCTGGAGCCAGGGCGCGGCGATGGTCCTGGACGAGGAGCGCTGCATCCGATGCGCCCTGTGCGTCAAGCGCTGCCCGTACGATGCCATCACCATGGACCGGTTCGAACTGCAGGAGGTCAGCGCGGACGGTAGGCTCTACAAGGAGAGCTATCGCGACACGCAGCTGGGTCTCGCCGGCATCGGCA
>JBEVIK010000115.1:0-3624 GCA_040510715.1 Candidatus Limnocylindrales bacterium | reverse complement strand
CACGCGCGACTCCCAGGTCGCGAGGTCCGCCTCGACCGCGAGCACCATCGACTCGTCCACGCGGGTGACGCCGTCCCGCAACCGGTCGAGGGCGTCCATCCCGGTGGCGAGCTCCGCGCCCGCGACGAACAGCTCACGCTGGAGACGCAGGATGAGCGCCGGAAGCTCGGCCAAGGTCCCCTGCGGCAGCTCGGCCAGCTCCGCGCGCGCCACGCCAAGGGCGGCGACCACCTCGTCGACGGTCCCATAGGCCTCGACCGCGAGCGAATCCTTGCCGACGCGGCCGCCGTACAGCAGCCCGGTCGTGCCGTCATCGCCCGCGCCCGTCGCGACGGCGCTCCCGGCGATCGTGGTCCGGCGTGCCCGCCCCGTGGACGGGCTCACCGGCTCACCACATCAGGCCGGCGTCCCGCGGGTCCCATTTCTCCGCGAGGAGGGTCACCTTGACCTCGTGCTCCTCGACCTCCTCGGCGGCCTCCCGGACCTGCTGCATGAGCGCACCGGCATAGGGGCAGAAGGGCGTGGTCATGACCATCCGGACCTCGGTCAGCTGGTCGCCCAGGACGACCTGTCGGATGAGCGCGAGCTCGACCACGTTCATGCCGATCTCGGGGTCCACGACCGATCGCAGCGCGTCGAGGATGGCCAGCTCACGGGCGCGGGCCGCCGGATCGATGGCGGGCGCGCTGGGCGTCTGGTCGATGGTGGGTCCGATGGCGTCGGTGGTCAGGGTCTGGTCAGTCATGGTCGCGGGTGCCTCGTGCGGGACTGTGGCAAGCCTAGCACCGGTCGCAGCGATGGCCCAGTGTCGGGGCTGGTCAGTGTACGATGTAAGGCATGCTCGTCGAGGTCTGGTCCGACATCGTGTGCCCGTGGTGCTACATCGGCAAGCGGCGCCTGGAGCGTGCGCTCGAGATGTTCCCGGGGCGGGATGCCGTCGAGGTGCGGTTCCGGAGCTTCGAGCTCGATCCAGGGCGTCCGCAGCGGACGGATGAGACGCTCGATCGGATGCTGGCAGGCAAATACGGCGTGAGCCTCGAGCAGGCACGCGGCATGAACGAGCGGGTCACGCGTCTGGCGGCGGAGGAAGGCATCCCGTTCCGGCTCGATGTCGCGCGACCCGGCAACACCTTCGATGCCCACCGGCTCAGCCACCTCGCCCGAGATCAGGGTCTCGAGGCGGAGCTGATGGAGCGGCTCCACGCCGGGTACTTCTGCGAGGGCGCTGCCATCGGTGACCCGGAGGCCCTGGCCGGACTGGCTGACGATGCCGGGCTCGAGCGCGACACGGTCCACGCCCTGCTCACGTCGGACAGCCACGCGTCCGATGTCCGCGAGGACGAGGCGCTGGCTGCCCATCTCGGCATCCGGGGCGTGCCGTTCTTCGTCATCGACCGCCGGCTGGGCGTGTCGGGCGCGCAGGAGGCATCGGTCCTCGTGGGCGCGCTGGAGCAGGCGACCCTCGAGGCGCGCCAGGCGACGCTCGCCACGAGCTGATCGCAGCCCGCGGGGATGACCGCAGCACGCGGTACCCGGAGCCATACCCCACCGGACCACGATCCAGGGCACGCGACCGCAGCAGGGTATGGCGGAGTGGTACGCCGGCAGGGGTACCGCGGGTCGGTGCCAACCGGCACCGAGCCGGACCCCTGACCCGGTTGACGGACGCGCGTTCGTGGATAGCGTCTGGATCACCGGCTCGCCGAGCCTCCGGCCGGTTGACAGCCACCCCGTACCAGTGGGGTCGGCGCCTATCGACAGGAGGTGACTCATGCGACCAGTCATCCGGATCGCGCTCCTCGGCCTGTTGGTCACGGCCGTGGTCGGCGCCCCGGCCAGCGCGGCTCCGCGCTGGTGGGACCCGCCAGCGCCCAGCATCTCTGCCAAGGCATGGGCCGGCAGCGCCCGCCAGGGCGGCACGCTGCTGGTGGCCGTCCAGGTGCATGTGCCCCGGCGCCTCGCGCGTCGCGGCACGTTCCCCGCGGCGAGCGCGGTCGTCCACTTCGCGTCCGGCGACGTCTCGGTCGACCTGACGGGACGGACCCGCGCCCAGCGCGGCCATCGCTTCGGCGGCCATGCCTGGTGGGCACCCGCCCGCGAGTGGCGCGGCGTCGCGCTCGTACCGGTCCTCGCGGACGAGCAGGTCGGACGCGTCGGCGTGGACGTGACGGTCACCCTCGGCGACGGGTCGGTGACCGTGGCCACGTTCGGACGCATCCGCAGGGCACGCGGCAACCCCCCACCGCCGCCGACCGATCCCGACCCCGAGCAGCCGCCGTGCACGGCGGGGTGCGACGAGCTCTGATGGGGCGGGCCGTCCGGCCCGGCTGAGAGCCACACGAAGGCGGGGCCTCGCGAGGGGCTCCGCCTTCCGATTCCCGGGCGCCGGGAGGAGCCTCCGATCAGGTGCGGGCGGCCACCCGCGCGGGATCTCCCTCGGTCACCACGATGCCAGCGGCACCCCGAAGGTCCTCCGGCAGCTCCGCGGCTTCGTCGGCACTGAAGCCCGGGCCCACCAGCGCGCCATCCTCGTCGAAGAACGCGGCGTATCGCTCGCGGTGCTCTGCGGCATACGCGAACGCGCTGGCGATGCCGACGCGTCGCAGCTCGGGGTTCTGGGCGATCATGGTCGCGGGGGTGAGCCCGGCGGAACGCATCTCGAGCAGGTTGCGCACGGTCAGCCGGGTGCCGTAGCAGAACGGCTCACCGTTCATGACCAACGGGTCGGCCTTGACCCACTTGATGGTCATCGGCTAGACCACCGTGTCGTCGCCCAGGCCGGCGCCCTTCCAGATGAACCGCACGAGGGCGTTCCCCTTGTGGTCGCCCGGCAGCCGACGATGATGACGGACCCGCTCGATCCAGCGGTCGATGAGCACGGTCGCGGTGGGCGCGTCCTCCGAGGGCAGCGCCGCGAGCGTGGCCTCGCGCAACCCCGCGAGGATGGTCGCGTAGTCGTTCATGCGGATGCCGCGCCGCCGGTAGATGGGCACGATGTGCTCGCCGTAGTCGGTCACGAACCGCTCCTCGCCGGTCTCGAGCGCCCGGGCCAGCTGCTCGACGTGCTGGTCCTCATCCCGGAGGATGCGCCGCAGCGCCAGCTCGTCGTAGCGTTCACCGAACGTCGGATCGATGCGCAGCGTCGCCTGGAGCGCCACCTCCGCGACCCGCGTCCGCTGCGCGCGCAGGCTCGCGGCGGCGCGCGGGCTCCCGGCGGTGGCATCGGCGGGCGGCAGGCCCAGCAGGGGATGTGGCATGGGTGGACCAGTCTAGCGGCTAGAGTGGCTGCGTGGACCCAGCCGCTGGGCCGGGCGACGTCCGGCCACGCCACCTCGAGCGACCTCCCGCGGAGCGATACCGCGGCAGCGACCCGGTCGTGAGGGATCGGCCGGACCTGGGGCGTGCGCTCATCCTCGGCGCACTCGTGGGACTCGTCGTCGCCCTGGCCGCGGCCCTGCTCCGGAGCATCCTCGACCTGACGGCGGGGCTGCTCGCGCTCGCGGTCGTGGGTGGCTGGGCGGTCGGTGCGGCGGTCCGACGAGGGGCGTGGGCGGGGCTGCCCCACCGGGCGTCCGCGTCGCCGGAGGTGCTGGGGCTGCTCCTGGGAGCTGCGACCTGGATCGC
>JBEVIK010000114.1:0-10068 GCA_040510715.1 Candidatus Limnocylindrales bacterium | reverse complement strand
TGGAGCGCGTTCGGCGCTGGGAGCGGAACGCCTCCACGACCAGGCCCAGCACGATGAACCCGATGAGCACGCCCCACCAGCGGTGGATCGATTCGAGCCACGCGGCGGTGTCGCCCGCCGGCGGGATGACCTGCCCATGGCACAGCGGCCAGTCGGGGCAGCCCATGCCCGAGCCGGTGCTTCGGACGATGACGCCGATGACCACCATCACGAAGGTGGCGAGGACAGCGGCGACGGCGAGCTTCTGGTACCTGAGCATGATCCCTTGACGGATGCGGGGTGCGGGCTGCGGGCCGCCGGATTCTACGGCAGGCGCTAAGGTGACGACCGATGACCGCACGCCGACGACCCCGCCTCCTGATCGCCCTGACTCTCGCGCTCGCGGTGGTCCCGGCCGCCGCTGGGCAGACCGCGGCCCAGGCGCCCTCGATGGCCCCCGAGTGCGGGCCCGACAGCCCCGACGGCAACTTCCCGGACTGGCCGGTCCCCGGTCAGGCGATCTCGACGGATGCCATCCTGCCGCTCGTCATCAGCTCTCAGCTCGTCGCCGGGCCACCCAGCCGGTTCCTGTACTCCATCGCGGACCCGGCGAACCCGTTCGTGCCGACCGCGTCCGCCGACGTGCAGACCCAGGTCTCGTTCTACGCCCTCGAGCGCGACCCAGCCACCGCGGTCGCCACGGTCCCGGGCACGTTCCTCGATTCGGGCAGCGGCCTTGGGCTGTACCACCTCACGACCACGTTCGACTGTGTCGGGCCGTGGGGGCTCGAGCTGACGGCCACGCTCCCATCGGGGCCCATGATCACGCGCGGCATCTTCGACGTCGGGCCCGCCAGCACGGTGCCGGCCATCGGCTCGCCCGCACCCAGGTCGCAGACCCCGACCGGCACGACCCCCGAGGAGATCGCACTCATCTCGACCGATACGGCGCCGGACCCCGACTTCTACCGGCTGAGCATCGACCAGGCGGTGGGTTCGGGCCGGCCGACGTGGATCGTGTTCTCGACCCCGGCCTTCTGCAGCACCGCGACCTGCGGCCCCACGCTCGACGTCGTCAAGTCGGTGGCCGCCGAGTACAAGGACCGCGTGGACTTCATCCATGTCGAGCCCTACCAGCTCCAGCAGACCGAGGCCGGCCTCCAGCCGCTGCTGAGCGACCAGGGCCAGCTCCAGCTGGTCCAGTCGGTCATCGACTACGGGCTGGACACCGAGCCATACCAGTTCCTGGTGGACGGCGCGGGTTTGGTGCGCGCGTCGTTCCAGGGCATCGCGAGCCCGGACGAGATCCGCGCGGCACTCGACTCCGTGCTCGCATCGGGCGGCTGACCCCGCCACACCGAGGGCGCGGATCAGCCCGCCTTGGTCCCCGTTGACCCGGGTGCCACGAGCGGCTCGCCGCGCGCGCAGGCCGGACAGGTCGCCGGTCCCGGCTCGTAGGTCGGCACGTCGAGGGTCCACAGCGAGCGGACCGGTGTGACGCGACCCGTCGCCTCGGAGCGCACCTCGGTGGTGCCACCAGAGCGGTCCACGATGATGCCCACGGCGACGAGCTCGCCCGGTGTCGCGTCGATGGCGGGCAGCATCGCGAGCAAGGAGCCACCCGTGGTCAGGATGTCGTCCACGAGGTAGACCCGCTCACCCTGAGCGATGCTGAAGCCGCGCCGGAACTCGCGCCGGGTGCCGCCATCGGCGTCCCTGACCTCCTCCGCGAAGATGCCGCGCAGGCCGAGCTGGCGCGCCACCTCGAAGGCGAGCAGCACGCCGCCGGTGGTCGGGCCCACCACCACGTCCACGGTCGGGCGCCCGTCCGTGCCTCGCACCAGGTCCGCGAGGTCGCCGCAGATCTCCACGACCGCCTCGGGGTACTGGAGCACCTGGAACTTCTCGAGGTATCGGTCGCCGTGGCGGCCGCTCTTGAGGAGGGAGTGCCCGTCCCGGAGCGCACCCGACGAGCGGAACAGCGCTTGCACGCGCGCCGCGATGGTCACGGAACGCGCAGGCTCGGGAGGGACTTCAGGGAGCGCGCCCGCGCGCGAGTCGTCGACATGCCGGAACACTAGCGTCTCGTCGGCCGCCGGAGCCGCGTCGCCGTCCGGTGATCGGCGGGCGTCGTCAGTCATCACTCACCACGGCGCGTCACCGGATGCTGACGGCCGAGTAGATCGACCCGAGGAATCGGCTCGGGACCGACGCCAGCCGGCGCGTGTCGTGGAACCCGGCCTCGACAGCCAACGTGACCCAGGAGGCGAACGAGAGCGGGTGGGGCACCCACTGGTTGCCGTGGTCGGCGTCGTACTCGACCAGCACGAGGCGACCCGCCGGGCGCAGGTAGCCCCGGACCCGGCGCAGGACGGCGAGCTTGTCGCGCTCGAAGTGGAGCGAGTTCGCCATGACGATCCCATCGAGCTGCGGCAGGTCGAGCGGTCGCGTGAAGTCGGCGACCAGCGGCGTGACGCTCACCTCCGGAAAGGCGTCACGCAGCGCCCGCCCCTGGACCTCCAGGGCGCGACCATCCCGGTCGACGGTGTGGATCGAGCCGGTCGGACCGAGCAGGTCGGCGAGGGCGAGGGTGAATGCTCCGTGGCCGGACCCCAGGTCGGCCCACGTCGTGCCGCCCCCGAGGACACCCTCCCGAAGCAGTCGGACATGGTCGTCGTGGTCCATCCCGGCCAGTCTGGCACTCGACTCATCGGGCGCGATCCCGACGGATGACGATCGGCTGGCCGGTAGGTCAGGATGCGGTCGAGGCGAACGCGCGTTCGCGCGGACGGATCGGCGTGACGAGGAGATCGGATGACATCGGCCAGCCCCGCCGAGCCTGCCCTCCCTGGCGGTCGCGGCGCGCGGCGGCACTGGCGTCGCTGGCTGGCAGTGGCCGTGGTCCTGATCGTCGGCGTCGTGGCTGCGGGGGTCGTGTGGCTCCTCGATCGCGCGACACCGGCAGCGCCGACGGCGTTCTACACACCCCCCGACCCGCGACCGAGCGGGTCGCCCGGGACCATCATCCGGTCCGAGCCCATCACGTCGGGTCTGCCACCCGGCGCTCGCGCCGAGCGGATCCTGTATCAGTCCACCGGAGTCAGCGGCGAGCCCGTGGCCGTGAGTGGCATCGTCATCTCGCCCGCCGATGCGGGCGAGGCCCCACGGCCGATCGTCGCGTGGGCTCATGGCACCGTCGGGGTCGTTCCGGCGTGCGGCACCAGCCACGCCAAGGACCCCTTCCAGTTCATCCCCGAGCTCGCCCTGCTGGTGAACCAGGGATTCGTCGTCGCGGCGACCGACTACCCGGGTCTGGGCACACCCGGGGTGCATCCATATCTCGTTGGGCCGGTGGCCGCCGCCTCGGTCCTGGACTCGGTACGGGCAGCTCGCAGCATGGACATCGATGCGGGTGATGGTTTCGTCGTCTGGGGCCACTCGCAAGGTGGTGCATCGGCGCTCTGGACGGGGCAGGAGGCGGCAGCCTATGCCCCGGAGCTCAGGCTGTTGGGTGTCGCGGCGGCCGCTCCGGCGACCGACCTCGCCATGATCCTCGCGGCTGGGCACGACACGAAGGCCGGTGCCGTCCTGGGGGCCGAGGCGCTCTACTCGTGGAGTGAGAACTACCCCGACGCCGCTCTCGCCACCGTGGTCAAGTCGGAGCACCTGGAGCAGGTCAGGCGGATCGCCCAGGTCTGCATCACGACCCCGGCGGCATTCCTCCTCGCGGGCGACCTGCCCACCCCCGACCAGTTCCTCGCCGTCGACCCACTCACGACCGAGCCTTGGCGGACCATCATCAGCGACAACTCGACGCGTGGTCCCATCGACGCCCCGATGCTCATCACCCACGGCACAGCGGATGGCGTCATCCCGTTCGCCGCGAGCGAGGCCGAGGTCGCCCGACGGTGCGGACAGGGTGAGGCAGTCCAGTTCCTGCGGATCCCGGAGGCTACACACCAGGGCGCTCTCGATTCGACGGACACGGTCACCGTCGGTTGGATCGAGGATCGCTTTGCCGGCAGACCCGCGCCAAGCAGCTGCTAGGGCACGATCTCCGACATCCGGCCATCGCGGTCAGTCAGCCTGACGACCGTGCCAGTGTCACGCGCATACAGCAACATCCCACCGTCCGCATCGTCCGAGAGCGAGAGTGCCGATCCGTTCACAGCCGCCGTCAGCTTCACGACCGGCCCGGCCACCGGATCGACGAGCCGCAACAGCACGGTCTCCGGATAGTCCTGCCCGTCCACGGTCACCGCGGGCTGCACGGCGAGCAGGGCACGCACCCTGCCCTGGTCGTCCACGATCTCCAGTGATCGCGCTCGCAGCGCGGGCGCGGCATCCGTCGCCGGCTCCTGTGCCAACGCGGGATGCGTCACCAACCGTGTCGCCAGCGCCGCGAACAGCACGAGGTTCAGTGCCGACAGCCCCGATGCGATCCTGTGAGCCTGCATCGATCATTCCTCCACATGGTGGTCCCGGTCCTACTCGACCTGGGGTCCGCATCACGGAGTCCCTGATCTCAGGGTTCCTAGGCTCCATCCGCCGGCCAGGTTCCGCTGGGCTGGGATCGGCCCTGCGGCAGAACTTCGACACTGGGGTCGACCTGTTCCGCCCGCGACGTTCGGGTCCAGGACGCGACCGGTCTACTCCGACCGGACGACCACCAGCCGGTCCAGCCCTGACTCGGCGCCCCAGACCTCGCCCGGCCGGCCCAGCAGCTGCCGGACCGCGGCATCGGCATCCGGCAGGGGCACAGGCGTGAACGTCTCGGTCACCGGGTCGAAGCGGACGATGGCATTGGCGCCGAAGTCGGTGAGCCACACCACGTCCTCGTCGTCCACGTAGACCGCGTACGCCGCCGGATCGTCCCCCGGCAGCGGCCACTCGCGCCACGCGTCCGAGGCCGGGTCGTACATGCCGAGCTGCCCAGCGTCCCACTCGGCGACCCACAGGCGGCCCAGCGAGTCGGACCAGATCCGGCGCGCGCCCTGGTCCGGGGTCGGTGGGTCCACACGAGTCGCCTGGCCGGTCGTCGTATCGATGCGCGCGATGTGGCTCCCGGCCAGTGAGGCGTACCAGACATCGCCCGAGGGGGTCGTGGCGATGCCGTACGGACCGCGGCCGCCGGGAGCATCGAACACCTCCACCACACCGCTCGCCGGGTCGAGCCGCCCGTAGACCCCGGTCTGACCCGTGAACCAGAGCGTGCCGGCGCCATCGAACGTGGCGGTGTTGAGGTTGGCGCCGCGTCCCTCGTCGGGGAGCGGGAACACATCGACCGCGTGGGAGATCGGATCGACCCGCACGATCGCATCCTGCCCGCCATCGGTGATCCACGCCGCACCGTCCGGGCCCACGATGACGCCGTGCGGCCGAGAGCCCTCCCCGAGCGGGATCTCGGTCACCCCGCCGGTCGCCGGATCCAGGAGCCCGAGGGTGCCGTTGTGCTGACCGGTGTACCAGACGCCGCCGTCCGTCGCGGGCGCGACGTCATGCGGGTGGGACCCCACAGGGACGTCGAACTCCACGAGCCGCAGGGTGGGCGGCGACGATGGTTGCGCCGATGGGTCCTGGGCGACGACGCCCGCTGCGCTCACCAGCCCGGAGGCGGCGATCGAGAGGACGGCGGCGAGAGCCACGGGACGACCGTGCACGACCCTTGGAACGATACGCCCGCCTTCAAGTCCCGGGGGTCACCGGTGATCGCAGCCGCGAGCTGGTCAAGCCGGCCGCGGTCGCGCCGAGCCTATTTCGGCGACAGCGGGTTCAGCCAGCGAACCTCCCGGAAGCGAGCGAAGTCGGTGTCGGCGGAACACACCTCGAGGCCGTGCTCGATCGCCAGGGCCGCGAGGTGCGCATCGGGAACCAGGTTTCCAGCCACGTGGTATTTGCGCATGAGGCCACCCATCACACGAACGTGATCCTCCGTGGGTAGCGGGATCCATGCGGATGGAGCGGACAGCCAGTCTTCGACGAAGCGCCATGCCGCCTCTGGCCGAAGGGGGTGCGCGGATGCCCGCGGGTGCGTTGCGATCCTCACGAACGCCGCGAGCGACTCCCACGGCAGGCCAACGCGCCGGTCGCCGTTCAGCTGGCGTTCGAGCCAGGTGGCAGCCAAGTCGTGCTGCGGCGCTCGATCGTCGACCGCGAAGATCAGTAGGTTGGCATCGACGAGCATCAGCGAGACGTTGGCCCGTCGAGGAGGTCCAAAGCCTCGGCCACGTTCGTGGGATCGACCCTGAGCCCCAGCGCCACAGAGCGCTGGCGGAACTGCTTTCGCTCACCTTTAACGGTCAATCCGGCCCTCGCCAGCCCATTGATGGCCTCGCTGACGCCCACGCCGCGCTCTCGCTGCAGACGCTTCACCGCCATGGCCACGTCGTCGTCCAACGTCACGGTCGTACGCATGCTCGCAGCATAGCATCATGATGCGCGGAGACAAGCACCAACGCCTCCATGATGCGCGATATGAGGACTACCCTGACGCTCGACGAGGATGTCGCCGCTCGCCTTCGGGACATCACCAGGGAGCGTGGCATCTCGTTCAAGGTCGCCGTCAACGAGACCCTGCGGGCCGGGTTCGGGAGTGACGGACTCACGCGCGAATACCGGCTGCCCACATATTCGATAGGCATGCGTCCAGGCATCGACCTCGACCGAGCTCTCCAGCTCGACGCCGCGCTCGAGGACGAGGAGATCCTGCGCAAGGTGTCGTTGCGGTAGTCCGACCCGCCGTCGGGCTAGGGTCGGTACTCGACCCCCTTGACGCTGGGGCGCCCGCGCTTCGCGGGCAGGGCCGCGCCGATGAGCTCGCGATGTGATGCGAGCCCCTGGTCGCGGCACCATGCCTCGAGCTCGTCGATGAGTCGCACCGGGAGCACCGGGTCGGCGAACACCGCGGTCCCCACCTGGACGGAACAGGCGCCCGCCATCAGGAAGTCGAGCACGTCGTCCAGCGAGCTCACGCCGCCGATGGCCACGATGGGGATGTCCACCACCTGGGCGACCTCGTAGACCACCCGCAGGGCCACCGGCTTGAGCGCGGGCCCCGAGAGCCCTCCGTAGGTGTTGCCCAGGAGCGGCTTGCGTCCGCGGCGGTCGATGGCCATCCCCGAGAGGGTGTTGACCGCGGTGATTGCGTCGGCGCCCGCGTCCTCGATGGCGATCGCGATGGCCCGCACGTCGGATGCGGCAGGGGAGAGCTTGACGAGCAGCGGCAGGTCGGTCGCCCGACGCACGGCACGCGTCACCTCGCCCGCCGCACCCGCGTCGAGGGCGAACTGCAGGCCACCCTTGCCCACGTTCGGGCAGCTGATGTTGAGCTCGATGCCCGCGACGCCCGGCTGCCCGTCCAGTTTCCGGGCGACCGCCACGTAGTCCTCGACCGATTCACCGGCGACGTTGACGAGCACGGGCACCTGCCAGGAGGCCCAGCGCGGCGCGTAGCGCTCGAGCACCGCATCGACCCCCGGGTTCTGGAGGCCGATGGAGTTGAGCATCCCGGCAGGCGTCTCGGTGACCCGGGGTGTCGGGTTGCCGACGCGCGCCTTGAGCGTGGTGCCCTTGCAGCAGATGGCGCCGAGGCGGTCCACATCGACCACCTCCCCGTACTCGATGCCGTACCCGAAGGTGCCCGACGCCACGAGCACCGGGTTGCGCAGGACCAGCGACCCCGGACGGGTCGGCGCGAGATCGACCGACAGGTCGACGTCCACGGGAGGCGCGGGGACCACGGGGGCGGCGACCGATGGGCGGGCGGTCGCGCTCCGGGCCGCGGACGCCTTCTGCGAGCGGATCCTGGGCGGCCGCGCCACCCCTGACAGGCCCCGGTCGGTGACGACCGAGCGTTTCCGCTTCATGCGGACTCCGGCCAGGCGATCTCGTCGGGCGCGAACACGGGGCCTTCCCGGCACACGCGCTGCGGGCCGTCCACGCCCATGACCACGCAGCCCAGGCAGGCGCCCACGGCACAGCCCATGTTCTGCTCCATCGACACCTGGAGCCACGACGCGCGACGCGCCTGCGGCGACCCGAGCGGCGCTGCCCGCTGGCCCCCCTTGCGACCCAGCCGGGCGACCCCCAGCCGGGCGTCCCGCCCGGCGGTGATACGTGCCAGGGCGGCGAGCATCGGCTCGGGACCGCAGGCGAAGGCCTGGTCGGCCCACGCCTCGTAGTCCGCGACCAGGTCGGTGACCCGGCCGTGGTGCCCCAGGCTCCCGTCATCGGTCGCCACGACATACTCGACCTCGTCCGGCAGCAGTGACGACGGGTACACCTCCCCGGCGTTCGCCGCGCCGAACGCCATCACCACCTGGCGACCGGCGGCGATCGCGTCGTCCACGAGGCTGCGCACCCCGGCCATGCCCAGGCCACCCGCGATGAGCAGCAGGTGCCGGCTGCGCTGGTTCACCTCGAAGCCGCGGCCCAGCGGCCCGAGCATGCCCACGGTGTCCCCTGGCCGCATGCGCGCGAGGGCGTCGGTGCCCTTGCCGGTCACCCGGAAGTGGATGGTGACCTCGCCGGACGCTCGGTCGAGGGTGTTGATGCTGAACGGCCGGCGCAGCACGAGCCCGCTCCAGTCCGGGGTCCGGACATGCACGAACTGCCCAGCCGTGGCGCCCGCAGCCAGCCACGGCGCGCGGTATCCCTGGAGCCACTGCCCCGGCAGGATCTCGCGCGCATGGATCAGCTCCGCGTCGAGGAGCCTCATGGGGTCGGGTCCCCGGTCAGGGTCGGAGGCTCAGGCCTCGTCGTCCTCCTGAGCCGCGTCGAAGTCGGGATCGACCGACGGGAACTGCTCGGCGAGCGTCTCGGCGAGGTTGCCGAACAGGTCGGTCGGGTCGTAGTACTGGACCATGTCCTCGGGTGACCCGAGCGGCTTCCAGGTGCCGTCGGCCTCTTCGCCCTCGTCGGTCTCGGGGATGACCTCCGCCTCGAACGTCCCCTGGGCCTTGAACCAGACACGCTCGTCCTCGTCATCGAGGATGAGCAGGTCGCCCAGCGCGCCCGACAGGGGCGCCGCGGCGACCTCGAACTGCTCCACGAGGCGCGCCTCGGACAGCTGGCTGCGTGACTGGAACGTGAGCGCGAGGTCATAGAGACGGCGCGCTGCCTCGGTCGCATCGGTGGGAGCGGCCTCGTCCTGGCCGGCCGCCCAGTCATCGGCAGCGCCGATGTAGGGATCCTCGCCGCCGATACCCACGCCCACGGCCTCCTCGGCCGAGATGCCCGCCTCGTCGAGCAGGTCCTGGGCGCCCGTGGGCTCGTCCGGCAGGCCGCCCTGCTCTCGCGCCGACTCGGCGAACCACGCGTACAGCTCGGAGGGGTTGTACAGCTCGCAGATCTCGGACGGGCTCTCGATGATCTCGGTCTCCGAGCGCCACTCACCGGTCGCCGCGTCCTGGACCCGCGTGCGGGAGCGGAACGTGAGGTCGGGCGCGACCGACAGGTAGTCGGGATCCTCGTCGAGCAGCACCATGCCGCCCACTTCCGCGATCCGCTCGCGGTTGGTCTCGAGGAAGCGCCGGAGCTGGCTCGCGGCGTCGTTGAGGAACGCCGCGCGCTCCTGCCCCGCTTCGATGGCGATCTCGCCCAGGGTGCCGGGTCGTGGCTCGGTCATGGTCGGTGTCCTCCCTGGGTCTGCGGGCGGCTGATGGTCTCAGGCCATCCGCTCACGGGATGAACTCCAGCTCGGGGCCCATCCGCTCGCGCAGGAACATGGCGTGGTGGCGCTCGAACATCCATTCCCCGGCCCGATGGCCGATGGCCCGTGAGCGAGGGTCGCCCTCGAGCTTGTCGATGGTCGAGTAGTCAGGAAGCTCCAGCAGGATGACGTTGTCGAAGTCCCACCCATAGGCGACGTTGTACCAGCCGAGGAACCGCATCCCGAACTCCTTCTCGTAGCGGTCCACCTGCTTGGGGAACAGCGACTTCATGAAGAACTTGAAGAACGGGTCACGACCACGGCGGACGGTGAAGAACGTGGCCAGGACGGGCACGGCTCCGATCGACCTCCCTGGTCAACGTTGGTGGGCCGCGCCATTGTCGCACGCGCGCGCCGAGCGCCGGGTCGACGGCGGTCCT
>JBEVIK010000113.1:0-5535 GCA_040510715.1 Candidatus Limnocylindrales bacterium | reverse complement strand
GGGCGCGGCCCGTCGGCCACCCAGACGCCTTACGAGTACGGCGTCACCCTGTCGCGGGTGGTGCCGCGGGTGGCGCAGGACATCCGCACGGTCGCCGACGCCAAGGTCACGGCTACCTACGGCCCCGACCACGCGGCCCCAGCCTCGGGTGCCTCGCTCCGGGGGGCGTACGCGCGGGCCCGGACGGGCCTGCTCGCGCTCCTGTTCCGCCGCCGGTAGGTTCAGCCTCGGGGTGGCGACCTCTCCGGATCGGTGGGCGACGGGCCGATGTCGCCCAGGTGGGTCTCCAGGTTGTGGACCCGCAGGCGCGCCCGCCCGTCGCGGATCTCGACCACGCTGATGCCGCAGGGTGCGAACGGGAACGACCAGTAGCGCCCGAGCGGCAGCTCCAGCAGCCGGAGCAGCACGAGCCGCAGGATCCCATCGTGCGCCACGGCGATGGACCACGGGTCGTGCTCGTCCACGATGGGCGCGGGTCCGGGTCCGGGTGGCTCGGCGGGCCCCGGGATGGGTGCGCCGCCCTCGACCACGTCCTCGGTCGGGCGCAGCCCGCTGCCCACCGCGTCGAGGATCCGCTCGAGCGCGCGACCGGCACGCACCGAGGCCTGCTCGACCGATTCGGCACCCGGCGCGTGGTGCGCGACCGGATCGTGCCGCCAGCGGGCGAGCTCGTCCGGCCAGCGGGCCAGGACCTCCTCATGACGCAGCCCCTCCCACGCACCCTGTGCGATCTCGCGCAGGTCCGGGTCCGCGACCAGCGCGTCCGGCATGTTTCGGGCGCGCGCGACCGCGGCGGCCGTGTCGGACGCCCGCGCCAGCGGCGAGTGGCGGATGACCCGCGGTGGACCCGCGGGGAGCGGCAGGGAAGGGGAGGCCGACTGATCCATGAGCCGGGCGCCCAGCGCCTCCGCCTGGAGCCGGCCGTGCACGGACAGCGGCACGTCGGTCGATCCCTGGAACCTGCGCTCATCCACCCATGCCGTGCGGCCGTGGCGGATGAGGACGAGGGATGCGTCCCGGAGCGGTGCCGGAGACGTCATCGACCGGACACGCTGGCCGGGCGGCTCAGGATGCGGCGCCGCTCGCTGCCAGCCGCCGCCCGGTCGCGGCGTCGGCGGCCGCCCGGGCCGCGCTCACCGCGACATCACGCGAGACGGTGATTCCCAGCGCGAGCGACCCCGCCTCGATGGTCTCCAACGCTCGGACGATGTCCTCGACATGGACGTCGCCGAGGTGGCCGACGCGGAACACGCGGCCCGCCAGCTTGCCCTGTGCGCCGGCGATGACCAGCCCACGGCTCCGCAGCTCCTTGCTGAACGCCGGCCAGTCGGCTCCCTCCGGGACCAGCGCCGAGGTCACGGTGTCGGAGGCGTGCGCGGGATCGGCGAACAGTCGGAAGCCCATCGCGGACAGCCCCGCGCGTGTCGCGGCGCCCACCGCGGCGTGACGCGCGAACACCGCCTCGTAGCCCTCGGCCTCGATGAGCTCCAGCGCGGCGTCGAGCGCGAAACAGATGCCCACCGCGGGCGTGAACGGCGTCTCGCCCGAGCGTGCGCTCTCGCGTGCTGCCCGCAGGTCCAGGTAGAAGCGCGGCAGGCGTGCCGTCTCGCTGGCCTGCCAGGCTCGGTCCGAGACGCTCACCATCGCGAGGCCCGGCGGCGACATCCAGCTCTTCTGTGACCCGGTCGCGACCACGTCGAGGCCCCAGGCGTCGGTCTCGAATGGGATCGCGCCCAGGCCGCTGATGCCATCCACGAGGATGAGCGCGTCCGGCGCGGTCGATCGGATCACCGCCGCGATCTCCGCGATGGGGTTGGTGACGCCCGTCGAGGTCTCGTTGTGGGTCACGAGGACGGCCGCTGCGGGCCGGCCGGCATCCGCCATCGCGCGCAGCCGCTCGCCGACCTCCGCCGGATCGGCGGCGCGGCCGGGCTCGGTCGCGTAGCGCGTGACGTCCACGCCGAACGCCGTCGCGATCGCCGCGAAGCGCTCGCCGAACTCACCGATCGAGATGCACAGGACCGGGTCGCCGGGCGACAGGAAGTTGACGACCATCGCCTCGAGCGCGCCGGTTCCCGATGCGGTCAGCAGGATGATGTCGTCGTCGGTCCGGAAGCCACGCTGCAGACCGGCCGTGATGCGTCCCAGCAGCGCCCTGAACTCGGGACCCCGGTGGTTGACCATCTGGCGCGAGCCCGCGATCCGCACCGACTCCGGCAGGCTCGTCGGGCCGGGGATGCGCAGGTTCGTCTGGTCGGACACGTCGGGGCTCCTCACCGGTGCGCGGGGCCTGGGCACGCGCGACGAAGAGCTCGACGGCGCGGTGATCCGATGGTACCCCGGATGCCGCCCACCGGCGTCCGTCGAGCCCTCACCCCGCCGGTCTAGACTCGACCACATGCCACAGCGCCGATCGACGGCCAACGACCCGGGTGCCATGGCGCTGCCCGTCGGGGAGCCGGGCGCCGCCCACGCACCGCTCGCGGCACGGATGCGCCCAGGCACGCTCGACGACGTGGTCGGCCAGGAGGCGCTCATCGGCGAGAAGGGGGCCCTCCGACGCATGGTCGACCGGGGGACCCTCGTGTCGATGCTCCTGTGGGGCCCGCCCGGCGTCGGCAAGACCACGCTCGCGAGGTTGCTCGCGGACGCGGTCGATGCGCCCTGGACCACGCTGTCGGCGGTGATGGCCGGTGTCGCCGATGTGCGCGCCGTGATCGCGCGCGCTCGGGAGTGGATCGACCGGGGCGGCCGTCCGACGGTGCTGTTCCTCGACGAGATCCACCGCTTCAACAAGGCCCAGCAGGACGCGCTCCTCCCGCAGGTGGAGGACGGCACCATCACGCTCATCGGCGCGACGACGGAGAATCCCTACTTCTCGTTGAACAACGCGCTGCTGTCCCGGATGCGCGTGTTCCGGCTCGAGTCCCTCACCGATGAGCAGGTCGGCGTGCTCGTGGACCGGGCGCTCGTGGACGAGCGCGGTCTCGGCGGTGGCGTGGCGCTGGTGGCCGAGGCGCGCGAGCACCTGGTCTCCGTCAGCGCGGGTGACGCGCGGACGGCGCTCAACGTGCTCGAGGCTGCCGTGTCGCTCGCCGACCGCGATGCCGACGGGACCTCCCGCCCGGTCACCCTCGACCTTGTCGAGGCGGCGGCGCAGCAGCGCATCCTGGCCTACGACCGTGCCGGCGACGGCCACTACGGCACGGTGTCCGCGTTCATCAAGAGCATGCGCGGCAACGATCCCGACGCCGCGCTCTACTGGCTGGCGACGATGGTCGCGGCCGGCGAAGACCCCCGGTTCATCGTCCGGCGCATCGTCATCTGCGCGAGCGAGGACGTCGGGAACGCCGACCCGCGAGCGCTCCAGGTCGCCGTGGCGGCGGCGCATGCGGTGGAGCTGGTCGGGCTGCCGGAAGCGCAGTACCACCTCGCGCAGGCGACGGCGTACGTCGCGAGCGCCCCGAAGTCGAACCGCGTCGGCTCGGCCTATTGGGCGGCGATGGCGGACGTGCTGGCACACGGCTCGCAGCCCGTGCCCCCGCACCTGCTCAACGCGCCCATCGCACGGATGCGCTCGCACGGCATCGGCGTGGGCTATCGGTATCCCCACGACTACGAGGGCGCGGACGTCGAGCAGCAGTACCTGCCGGACGCGCTGGCCGACCGGCGCTACTACGTGCCGACGGGAGAGGGGATGGAGCGGCTCATCGGCGAGCGGCTGGAACGCATCCGAGAGGGAAGGGCGGCCGGCGCCCCCCGCAAGGCACGCTCGACCGGGCCGGCGGTGGACCACATGCAGGTCGCCCGGGGTGTCACCAAGGCACGCGAGTCGGCGAAGGTTCGACCGCCTGCGGAGGGCGGGGGATGAGCTGTTGGGGGGCACACCAAGGCAGAGGAGCGGCCCATGGGCAACGTCGTGATGTACAGCTCGGTGTCGGTGGACGGCTTCATCGCGGACGGGAACGACGATCCCGGACACCTGTTCGACTGGTTGTCCAGCGGTGACGTCCCGTTGGACGAGAGCGGCGAGGTGAAGGTGTCGCAGACGTCCTGGGACTACACCCGGCCGTACTGGGACCAGATCGGGGCGACCGTCGTCGGCCGCCACGTCTTCGACCTGACGGACGGCTGGGACGGTAAGCCTCCGGGCGGGGTCGACCACGTGGTCGTCGTGACGCACCGGCCGGCGCCTGATGGCTGGGACCCCGCGGCGCCGTTCCACTTCGTCGAGGGCGTCGAGGCAGCCGTGGCCAAGGCGCAGGAGCTTGCTGGCGATCGCATCGTCGAGGTCGCTGCTGGCGACGTCGGTGGCCAGGTGCTCGCCGCGGGCCTCGTAGACGAGGTGCGCATGGACATCGCTCCCGTCGTGTTCGGGTCCGGCAAGCGCTACTTCGGATCGGTCCGCGCGCAGCACCTGTTGGAGGATCCCGACGTGGTGATCCAGGGCGACCGGGTGCTGCACCTGCGCTATCGGGTGCGCCGTTGACCGTCCGAGCGGTGCGCGACGACGTCGTGCGTCCGCCTCCTGCCCAGAGCCAGGACCTCAGGGCCGCCGCCGACAGGAGGTCCTGCTCCTCCGCGGGACCGCCGGCTGAGGGCATTGCGACCACCGCTCGCGCGTGCGAGGATGCCCTCGGCGGTGGCGGAGGTGCACCCGAGTCGGTCGAGCGACGCGTCCCGCTGCGACGGGAGGCGACCGGGATGCGCAGGGACATTCGGACGTTCCGTGGCTGGCTTGCGCTCGGCATGGCGCTGGGTCTCGCGGCCCCCCTGCTGCCGACGAGCGTGTCGTCGCAGTCGGCTGCGTGTGCCGCGCCCGTGATCGCGACCGCGCCCGCGATCCCGGCCGGGGGAGCATCGGGCTCCATGACCCAGCCGGGACCGTCACCGGAGTCGCCGCAGGCATGCTGGACCTGGTCGATGCCGGCCTACACCATGAGCGCGGATGAGAACGAGATCGTCGCGGTCGGGGACGCCGTCGTGACGGTGGCTCACGACCCCGAGCTCGTCGCCCTGGATGCCGCGAGCGGCGCCGAGCGCTGGCGATACGCCATGACGGACGACGGCTCCGGGACGGTCCATGGCCTCTCGGCCGCTGGTGACGTGGTCTATGCGGGAGGACCGGAAGGGCTCGACGCCATCAGCATCGCCGATGGCACGCTCCTGTGGCGCTACGCGGTCGATAACGCGACGAGCCAGAACCCCGCGTGGGGCGGGTTCCTGGACCCGGTCGCGGTCGGTGGCTCGATCTACGGCACCACCCGGGTCGACGCCGCCGATGGCACGAGCAGCTTCACGCTCGTCGCGGTGGACGCCGCGTCGGGTGTCGCGCGCTGGGCGACCCCCATCTCGACGGAGGGTGCCGACCCGGTCGCGAGCGACGGGACCGTGGTCGCGGTGCAGTTCATGACGCTCAGGGACGACCTGCGGTGGCCCAACCTCGGCCTGTTCGACGCGACGACCGGTGCTCCCCTCTGGGCGCACGAGATCCGGGACCTCGAGCGATGGCCCACCACGCGGCCCATCATCACC
>JBEVIK010000112.1:0-9912 GCA_040510715.1 Candidatus Limnocylindrales bacterium | reverse complement strand
AGTTCCACAGCGCGAACTCCGGGGCGCAGCCGTTGAGGGTGTAGTCCAGCATCTCGGCGGGCACGCCCAGCCCGGAGACCTTGACGGTCTCGCACAGGCCCTCGTTCTGGAGCACCTGCGCCGCAGCGACGATGCCCACGGACGTGGGGGCCATGATGAGCTTGAGGTCGGGGTACTTGGACAGGAGCGCCTCGGTCTGCTCGGCGCTCTTCTCGGACTGGTCGTCACCGTAGACCGTCTCGAGGTTGACGATGTTGGCGTACTCCGGGGTCGCGAGGACCCGCTCGAAGGCGGCGATCCAGGCGTTCTGGTTGGCGGCGTCGGGCGACGCCGAGAGGATCGCGATGTTGCCGCCGTCGGGGCCCAGGATCGAGCGGGCCATGTCCGCCATGACCTGACCGGTCTCGTCGAAGTCCACCTGGGCGACGAACAGGCTCTCGCCCGCGGCCGAGGGGATCGGGGAGTCCCAGGTCACGACCTTGGTGCCGGCAGCGACCGCCGCCTCCGCGGCAGGCGCGATCTGGTCACCTGCGTTGTTGGACAGCATCACGACCTTGGTGCCACCCGTCGGCGCATTGGTCATGAACTCGATCTGGCCGGCGACGCTGTTCTCCGCCGTGGGGCCCACGAAGTCGAACGCGGTCGGGTTCTGGAGCTCGGCCGCGGCCTCCTGCGCGCCCTGGTTCGCCTGGTCGAACGGCAGGATGCCCAGGAACTTGGGCAGGAGCATCATCTTGAGGTCCTGGCCGGGGGTCGCGACGATCGCCTCCCCACCCGCCGCGGGGGCCGACGCCGACTGGGCGAACGCCCCACCAGCGATGCTCGTCGCGAGGATCGCCGCACTCATGCCCGCGGCGACGGATCGATACTTCCTCACCTGTTTCCTCCTCTGGACCCGGCCATCGTGTCGCGCACGGGCGCATGCCGGTGACCCGCGATGTTACCCGCCCGCAACCTGCCGCGGAACCCCATCCGCGCGGGTCGGCGGCGGAGCCGTTCCGGTCGTGGCAGACCCCCGCCGGCGGATCCGCTCGCGGACGTCACCCACCAGGTTCGGCAGGAGCACGGACAGGATGAGCAGCAGCCCGATGACACCGGTCTGGGTGTTGCCGGTGATGCCCGCGATGACCAGGCCGTTGCGCAGGTTGAGCACCAGCAGCGTGGACAGCAGCACCCCCAGCATCGTCCCCGAGCCACCGAAGATGCTCACGCCGCCCAGCAGCACGACCGTGATGATGTCCAGCTCGAAGCCCTCCGCGGTGGACGCGCGGACGGCACCCAACCGGGCCGCGATGAGCACCCCCGCGAGCGCAGCGATGAAGCCGCTCATCGCGAAGATGGCGAGCTTGACGCGGGCCACCCGGACCCCCGAGAACCGGGACACCGGCGCGCTGTTGCCGATGGCGTACGTGTAGCGTCCGAACGCGGAGCGGTGGAGCACGACCGCGGCGATGAGGGCGAGGATCACGAACAGCACGACCGCGAACGGCACCGGGCCCAGGAAGCCGTCCTGGCCGAGACCCGTGAACCACGCCGGGAAGTCGCCCACGGAGCGGTCCTCGACGAGGAGCCGAGCGAGGCCCCTGAAGCCGATGTAGCCGGCGAGCGTGACCGCCAGCGACGGCAACCCCACGATGGCCACCCAGAAGCCGTTGAACAGCCCCAGCAGCAGGCCCATGAAGAGCGCCACGACGACCGCGATCTCCATGGGCACGCCATCGGTCGCGAGGGTCGCGACCACCGCCGCGGACAGGCCCATCATCGAGGCGACCGACAGGTCGATCTCGCCGTTGATGATGACGAAGGTCATCGCGAGGACCACGATCGCCTTCTCGATGCCCAGCTGGAACAGGTTGACCTGGTTGGACACGGTCAGGTAGTTCGGGACGCTCGTGACGTTCCACGCGAGGACGACCACAAGGAACAGCAGCAGCAGCCCCTCCCACCCGCGCAGGGCGCGCATCGCGCTAGCTGCCATCGCCCGTCCCTCCGGTGGCCGTGCCGCCCGCCGTCTCCGCCGCGAGGCGCTCCTGGTCCCGGCGGCGCACCCTGACCCACGCGGTCCGGAGCCTGCCCAGCACGATGGCATCCGCGGCCACCGCGAGCAGGATGAGCAGGCCCAGGAAGGCGTCCTTGATGAACTCCGAGAGCCCCGCCCAGCGGAGCAGGCTCTGCTGCAGGATCTCGATGAGCAGCACCCCCATGAACGCGCCGATCATGGAGCCCGAGCCGCCGAAGATGTTGACGCCGCCGACCACCACCGCGGCGACCACCTGGAGCTCGAGACCCTGTGCCGCGGTGACCGTGATGTTGCCGAACCGGACCAGGAACATGAAGCCGGCGAGACCGGCAAGGGCGCCGCACGCGGTGAACGCCGCCAACAGGTCGCGGCGCATGGGCAGGCCGGCGACGCGGGCCGCATCCGGGTTGGAGCCGATCGCGTACAGGCGCCGTCCGAAGGGCAGGTAGCGCAGCAGCAGCTGGCCCGCGATGACCACGCAGATGGTCACCGCGAACATCACCCGCAGGTCGTAGTCGCCGAACGTGGCGACGTTCATGGCGGGCAGGTCCTTGAGCCAGTCCGGCAGGTTGGAGGTCGTCACCGTCTTGGCGCCCGAGAACTCGACGAGGACCACCCGGTAGAGCGCGAGGGTGCCCAGGGTCGCGATGATCGAGGGCACCCGGCCATAGGCCACGAGGAGCCCGTTGATGGCACCGAGGCCCATGCCCATCGCGATCGACAGCCCGACCGCCACGACCGGCGGCATGTCCGTCCAGCGGGTGAGCAGGGTGCCCACCACGTATGCCACGAGGCCGACCTGCGAGCCGACCGACAGGTCGATGTTGCGCGTCAGCACGACGAGCACCTGGCCCACCGCCACGGTCGCCGTGATGACCAGCCCGGACGTCAGCCGGTTGATGCTCCGGGCGTTGAAGAAGTCGTCGATCTGGGTGGTGAAGAACAGGACCATCCCGATGATGACCAGGAAGAGCGTGATCTCACGGAACTGCTCCGGGCGGATGCGCCGCAGGATGGCGTCGGTCACGAGCCGGGTCCGTCGGGGTCGGGCTCGGACGGCAGCTCCGCGATGGCAGCCGGGTCGAGCTCGCCCGAGACGAGCGCGTCGATGACCGCGACCGCCTCGGCCGCTGCCGCGGTGTCGAGGCCGGGCACCGGCAGCGGCTCATCGGGCTGGCCCATGGCGGCCGCGAGGATGCGTTCCTGGGTCGCCTCGGCGCGGGGCACGATGGCCACCTGACGTCCCTCGCGCATGACCAGGATGCGGTCGCTCATGGCCAGCACCTCGGGCAGGTCCGAGCTGATGAGGATGATGGCCATGCCTTCGGCCGCGAGCTCGTCGATGAGCTGGTGCACCTCGACCTTGGAGCCCACGTCGATGCCCCGGGTCGGCTCGTCGAGGACCAGCAGCCGGGGCTTGGTCTCGAGCCACTTGCTGAGCACGACCTTCTGCTGGTTGCCGCCCGAGAGGGCGCTCGCCGGCGTGTCCACCGACGGCGCCCGGATGCGCAGGCGCTCCCGGAACCGGTCGGCTGCCTCACGCTCGGGACCGCGAAGCACGAGCCCGAGCCCGGAGGAGTAGCGCGGCAGGGACGGCAGCGAGATGTTGGCGGCGATGGAGAACGGCTGGACGAGGCCCAGCTGGCGCCTGTCCTCGGTGCTGTAGGCGATGCCGAGGCGGGTCGCGTCCTGTGGGCTCCGGATGTTGATGGGCTGGCCATCGAGCTCGACGCTGCCCCGGTCCGCGGGTGCGACACCGAACAGGGCGAGCCCCACGTCGGTCCGGTGCGCGCCGACGAGGCCCGCGAACCCCAGCACCTCGCCCGCGTGGACTTCGAACGAGACGTCCGAGAAGACGCCCTCGCGGTAGAGCCCCTCGACCCGGAGCACCACCTGCCCGGGTGCCCGCCGTTCCCGGTGGAACAGCTCCACCACCTCGCGACCGGCCATGCCCCGGATGGCGGCCATGGGGGTCAGCTCACCGCGGGGCGTCGTCGAGATCCAGCGGCCGTCGCGCAGGATGGTCACGCGGTCGGCGATCTCGAACACCTCTTCCATGCGGTGGGAGATGAACAGCACCGCGACGCCCTCGCGGCGCAGCGCCTCCACGATGCCGAACAGGCGCCGGACCTCGTGCGCCGAGAGCGACGCGGTCGGCTCATCCATGATCAGCACGCGCACCCGCAGCGAGATGGCCTTGGCGATCTCGACGGTCTGCTGCTCCGCGAGGGTGAGCCCGCGGGCAGGCTCGCCGACATCCAGGCGGACCCCCAGGCGTGCCAGCACCTGCTCCGCTTCGGTACGCATCCGGCGCCGATCGACGATGCGTCCCCGGTCGCGATGGCCGATGAAGATGTTCTCGGCCACGGACAGGTCCGGGAAGATCATGGGCTCCTGGTAGATCGCCGCGACCCCCAGCCGCTGGGCATCCTGGGAGGACGAGACCCGCTCCGGCCGGCCGTCCACGAGCAGCTCGCCCGCGTCCGGCTGCTGCACCCCGGTCATGATCTTGATGAGCGTGGACTTGCCGGCGCCGTTCTCGCCCAGCAGCGCGTGGACCTCGCCCCCGAACAGCTGGATGGACACGTCGCTGAGGGCCTGGGTGGAGCCGAACGCGCGGGACACGCCGCGCATCTCGAGGATGGGCGGCACGTTCGCCAGGCCGTCCGCCGCGGCGTCCGGGGTCACGTCCGGCAGCGCCAGGTCGGTCACGCCGGCGCTCGGTCGCCGAGCATCCGGCCGCCCATGAGCCAGGCCATAGCGAGCACCGTGGCGTGGATGTTGGCCCGGACGCTGTCGGGCATGATCGAGGAGTCGATGACCCGGAGCCCCTCGACGCCCCGGACGCGGCCCTCGCCATCGACCACTGCGAGCGGGTCATCGGCGCGGCCCATGCGGCAGCCGCTGGAGATGTGCTGCCCGGTCATCACCGTGCGGTCGAGGTAGTCGTCGAGGGCGGCGTCGGAGTCGAGGTCATCGGCCGCGGGCAGCACCACGTGGTCGAGCAGGTCCGCCAATGGCCTGGTGCGCCCGAGCTCGAGCGACCGCCGGACGGCGTCCGCGAGACGGGTGCGGTCACGCGGCTCGGCGAGCAGGCGCAGGTCGATGGCCGGCTTGACCGTCGGATCGGTCGAGCGGAGCCACAGGCGACCCGCCGAGAGCTGGAGGTTGTTCACCGCCTCGATCCGGAAGTCCACCGAACCCGGGGCGTCGCCCGGCACCACCGCGTTGGGGTACAGCATCATGTCGCCACGCAGGTCCGAGCCGGTCGCGGTGTAGCGCGCCGAGAGCTGCAGCCAGGGCACCTCCGCGGAGAGGCCGAGCCCATCGCGCAGCCGCCACTGCGTCCACGCCTTGGGATGGTCCCGCACGCCGAGGCCCACGCCCGGCACGTCCGCGAGCACCGGGATGCCCAGGGCACGCAGGTCCCCGGCGGGACCGATGCCCGACAGCAGCAGCAGCTGGGGGCTGACCACGGCACCCGCGGACAGGATCACCTCGCCCGCCTCGAAGCGGGTCGTCGCGCCGTCCGCGCCGGATGCGACGACGCCCGTCGCTCGCCCACCCTCGATGGAGATGGCACGGACCGTGGTCAGGGGCACGATGCGCAGGTTGGGCCGCGCCCGGACCTCGGGGGTCAGGAACCCGCTCGAGGGGCCGATGCGCAGGCCGTCGCGCTGGTTGAGGGGCATCGCGCCCACGCCCATCGCGGCGGGTGCGTTGTGGTCGTCGGTGGTGCCGTAGCCGGCGGCGACGCACGCCTCGTGGAACGCGGCCTGCGTGGCGATCCACTGGTCGCGGGGCCAGTGGAAGATCGGGATGGGCCCGTGCCGTCCGTGGTCCACGTCCGCGCCGACGGGGTCCGATTCGATGGCCCGATACGCCGGCAGCATGTGCTCCCAGGACCACTCGGGGCCCACGAGCTCGCTCCACGAGGCGAAGTCCTCGGGCGTGCCGCGCAGGAAGATGGTGCCGTTGATGGAGCCCGAGCCGCCGATGAGGCGCCCGCGCGGCACCGCGATGGTGGGTCCCGTCGCCGAGCCGGCAGCCTCGAACGCCCAGTCGAGCGCTGCCAGCTGGTCGAGCACCGCGACACCCCCGAAGGCCAGCCGGACCACATCCGGAGCGCTCGCCAGGTCGGCCGTGAGGTCGGGTCCGGCCTCGAGCAGCGTCACGATCCGGGCGGGGTCCTCGGACAGGCGCGCGGCCAGGACGCAGCCCGCGGAGCCACCACCGACGATGAGCGTGTCCGCCCGATCCGCCATCCGCTCAGCACGCTCTCCGGGACCGCCCGCTGGCGCCTCCTCATCGGCCCGCGGCTCGGGCCCGCATCCTAGCACCGGGCATGCGCCCGTCGGAGGCGCTCCGTGCGACCATCAGCCGCTGATGGATGCCGCCCCGGTCACCCTCGAGCTCGACGACGCGGTGCTACGCCCCTGGCGCCAGGATGACCTCGCTCCCCTCTACGCCGCCGGCCAGGACCCCGAGGTCGCGCGCTGGATCCATCTTCCGCAGCCGTTCGATGTCGTCGAGGCGATGGCCTACCTGGACGCCGCGATGGGCCTCTGGCGCGACGGCACGGGTGCCTCGTTCACGATCGCGGACCGGGCGGACGGGGCGCTGCTCGGTGCGGTCACCAGGTTCGGACCCGATGGCCACGGCGCCACGGTCGGGCTCTGGCTGGTATCGGCCGCGCGAGGCCGGGGCATCGGCACGCGGGCGCTTCGGGTGGTCATCGACTGGACGTTCGCGACCACCGAGGTGGTGCGCATCGACTGCTACATCGAGGTGGGCAACGAGCCCAGCATGCGCATGGTGGAACGCGCGGGCTTCCGCCAGGAGGGCGTGCTGCGCGCGTGGGAGAGCGGCCCGGAGGGACCCATCGACTGCGTCGTGTGGTCCGTCCTGCGCACCGACGAGCGCTGAGGGGCGCGGGTGGGACGCGGGCCCGCCGCGGGCCGACCGACGGGCTGGTGCTGCTACTCGATGGCGGAGCACACGAGCGAGAGCTCGAGCAGCCCGGCCTGTCCCGTCGTCCCCGATGCCCGTTCGAGGTACGACGACGGTCCGGCGAGTTGGATCGTCGCATGGTCACCCTGGTCGTCCACCCGCCGTGGCGGTGCCCCCTGCAGCCGATACATGACGTCGTCGAAGTCGACATCGACCCGGACGTCGTCGTTGCCCGTCTCATCGAAGATCAGCTCGATGCCGAGATAGGCCGGCTGCGGGTCCGGCTCGACCGTTCCCGCGAACCACTGGAACCGCCCGTCCGAGCTGCCCGGCAGCCGGGTGCATGGGTCTGCGATGGACCAGTCGTACGTGCCCGGGTGTGGGCCGCCCGCGATCGTCACGCGCGCCGCCTGGCCGCCCGCGACCGGGACGAGGGACGGTGCGGGTGGCAGGCTGGAGGGTGCTTGTGACAGGGCGAACCGGTCCATGAAGGTGCATTCCACGGTGGCCGTCACGCTCCCGCCGGGGACGTCGGAGCCGTCAGCGGCGGTGCCGTAGACGTCGGTCAGCGTCAGGGTCAGCGTGGCCGAGTCTCCTCGGTCGTCCAACGTGGCGACGCCTGGCTCCTTCTCGTAGTAGCTGGCGAAGTCGGCGAACGTCACCGATAGCCTGGAGGACTCCGGCGCGGCCGGATCGATCGCGATGGACACGTTGGTGGGGTCGGTGACGCCGTCCCCTCCGTCGAGGGTCCACATCGTGGGCGTGTCGAACCCCACACGACACGGCCGCGACGACGTCAGGTCATACGTGCCGGGCTTGGGACCGCCCTCGATCTCCAGGTGGATGGTGTTCTGGCCCTGTGCGACCGTCGTCCCGGCCCCCATGGCGAGGAGGACACCCGCGATCCCCACCACGCTCGCACGCCGTGCCCCATGCGTCGATCGCACGTGCCAGCACTCCTTTCCCTGCCCGGCACCGATCCGTCCCGGACGGATGGTCGGGATGCGGCGCGCGACCGTCAAGTCACTGGATGACGGAGCGGCCGCCGCTTGACCACCCCATGGTCAGAACGACCGGCGAAGGGTGCCGTGGGCGGTCGATCGACCACATCCACGTCGTGGGCGACCGGCGAGGGCGATTTCCTACCGGCCGCAGGGGCGTTCGGCGGTCGTACTGACCACTCCGTGGTCGATCGTCGGCCGGCGGGCACCCTGCCCGGGACGAGGAACGCCCCCTGCTTGGCACCCCGCCCCGGACGAGGAACGCCCCCCGGTGTCCCGGAGGGCGTCCGATGCGTCGGGTCGGGACCTGCTGGTGTCAGTACTGGAACAGCAGCTCGCGGTACTTGGGCATCGGCCAGAGGTCGTCGGCCACGACCGCCTCGAGCTCGTCGGCGATCACGCGCAGGGCGTCCTGCGCGGGGATCACCTTGGTCGAGAACGCCTTGGCTTCCTTGTGCACGGAGCCGGCGTCGTGCGCCGCGTGCTGTGCCTTCTCGAGGTCCTCGGACGCCGTGACCAGCTGGTCCACCAGCCCCGACACCTTGTCGGCGATCGACTTGACGCCCTTGGACGATCCGGCCGCGGCCAGCCGACCGAGGTACGTCACGGCCGCGGGCAGGATCATCGTGCGGACGATGTCGAGGGCCGCGCTGGCCTCGATGTTCTGGACCTTGACGTAGCGCTCCCAGAAGATCTCGGTCCGGGACTCCAGCTCCCGCTCGGAGAGGACACCGAAGGTCGTGAACACCTTCTTCGCTTTCGCGGAGCTGAGCGCGGGGAGCGCGTCGACGGTGGACTTGTTGTTGGGCAGGCCCCGCTTGGCAGCTTCGGCGTGCCATTCGTCGCTGTAGTTGTTGCCCTCGAACAGGACCTTGCTGTGCTCCTTGGCGATGGCCGACAGGATCGTGCCGAGACCGGCCATGTCGCCAGGCTTGAGCTTCTCGAGCGCATCGGCCAGCTGCGACAGCGAGTCGGCGACCGCCGTGTTGAGCACCGTCTGCGGCCAGTAGATGGGCGCCGACGAGCCGACCGCGCGGAACTCGAACTTGTTGCCCGTGAACGCGAAGGGTGAGGTCCGGTTGCGGTCCGTGGCGTCCTTGGCCAGCTCCGGCAGCGTGATCACGCCGAGCGCGACCGAGCCGCCCTTGCTGGAGCCCTTGGCGGCGCCCTTGGCGAGCTGCTGCACGACATCGGTCAGCTGCGAGCCCAGGAAGATGGAGATGATGGCCGGCGGCGCCTCGTTGGCACCCAGCCGGTGGTCGTTGCCGGCGTCCGCGATGCCCGCGCGCAGCAGGTCGGCGTGGACATCCACGCCCCGGATGACGGCCGCCAGGAAGGCCAGGAACTGGGCGTTGGCGTGCGGGTCGCTGCCCGGGTCGAGCAGGTTCTCGCCGTCGTCGGTGGCCATCGACCAGTTGTTGTGCTTGCCCGATCCGTTGATGCCCGCGAACGGCTTCTCGTGGATGAGCAGCATCAGCCCGTGGCGCGTCGCGATCTTGCGCATCAGGCTCATCACGAGCATGTTGTGGTCCGAGCCGACGGAGGTCGCCTCGAACACGGGCGCCATCTCGAACTGGGCCGGCGCCACCTCGTTGTGGCGGGTCTTGGAGGGCACGCCCATGCGCCACAGCTCGCGGTCGAGATCCATCATGAACGCGAGGATCCGCTCGCGGATGGGGCCGAAGTACTGGTCCTCGAGCTCCTGGCCCTTGGGGGACGCGGCGCCGAACAGCGTCCGGCCGGTGAGCACGAGGTCCGGCCGCTGCTCCGCGAGGCGCCGGTCCACGAGGAAGTACTCCTGCTCCGGTCCGATGGTCGTAAACACCCGGCTCGAGGTCGTGTTGCCGAACCATCGCAGGACGCGCAGGGCCTGCTTCCCCACGGCCTCCTGGGAGCGGAGCATCGGGATCTTGTGGTCGAGCGCCTCGCCCGTGTAGGACA
>JBEVIK010000111.1:0-4597 GCA_040510715.1 Candidatus Limnocylindrales bacterium | reverse complement strand
CCGGCACATGCGGCGGAGCCCGTGGACCTGCTGGTCGCCACCATCTCCGCCGATGACCGCCTGGTGCGGGCTGCCATCGCCAGCGGGACGCGGGGCATCGTCGTGGCCGCGACCGGCGCCGGCAACACCGATCCGGCGCTGCTCGAGGTCGCCACGGACGCGATGGCGTCCGGGATCCCCGTCGTGCTCGCGACGCGGGCCCTGTCGGGACGCGCCGGAGCGCGGTACGGCTTCGTGGGTGGCGGTGCCTGGTGGCTCAAGGCGGGTGCCATTCCCGCGGGCGCCCTGAGCGGTCCCAAGGCACGCGTGACGCTCGCGCTGGGGCTGGGTGCCGGGCTGGACGACACCGGCCTGCGACGGCTGTTCTCCGCCACGGGCGGATGACCAAGCCCCCGGACCTCGTCGTCACGGGCCGGATCGCGACGCTCACCGGCGATACCGGCTTCGGCTGGATGCCCGCGATCGCACTCACCAACGGGCGCGTGTCCGCCACCGGGCCGGCCGCCGAGATCGCGCGATCGGCCGGGTCAGCGACGCGGATGTGGCGCCTGCCGGACGGCCTGTGCGTCATGCCTGGCATCACCGATGCGCACCTCCACCTGGGCATGGCGGCGCGTGCCGCCACCGCGCTCGACCTCGGCGGTGCCCGGGACCGCGGAGCCATCCTCGAGCGGATCGCGGCTGCCCATCGGGCCCTTGCCGATGCGGGTGACACGATCACACCGGTCGAGGGACAAGGTTGGTCCGTCGACAGCTTCGGCGGGTGGCCCAGCACCGACGACCTCGATCGCGCCGCGCCCGGGCGGACCGTGTCCCTGTGGAGCCATGACCACCATGCCCGGTGGGTGAGCCGCGACCTGCTGGGTGCCGCGGTGTCGCGCGCAGGCGCGAGCGCGTCGCTCATCCGACGGGAGGCCGACGGCGGGCCGACGGGCATCCTCCACGAGGCTGCCACCTCGCTGGTTGATCCGCTGTTGCCGGCCTGGGACGCGTTCCGCCGCCGGGCCGCGCTGGCCGCCTACGCCCGCACCCTCACCAGTCTCGGCGTCACCGGGGTCCACGACCCCGGCGAGCTGGCCGACGCCGCGGGGCTGGACGTGGGGCCGGCCCTCTACCGCGGCCTTGCGCGGGAAGGCCGGCTGGCCCTCCGCGTCACGGCATCGGTGCGTGAGCCGCAGCTGCCGGCGGCGTTGGACACCGGGATGCGCACCGGTGCAGGGGAGGGCCGCTACCGTGACGGGTGGCTCAAGCTGTTCGCCGATGGCGCGCTGGGCTCCCGGAGCGCGGCACTCCTCGCGCCCTGGGCGGCGGATGACCCGGCCGGTCCGCCGGTGGGTGACCCGACCGGGCTGCTCACGGCGTCACCAGCCGAGCTGCTCGCGGCGGCGAGTCGCGCGGTGACGGGTGGCATCGCGGTCCAGGTCCATGGCATCGGCGATCGGGCGGTGCGGGTCGTCCTCGACGTGCTCGCGGGGCTGCCGCGTGTCGCTGGCGTCCGGCACCGCGTGGAGCATGCGCAGTTGGTCGATGCCGCGGATATCCCGCGCTTCGCGACGCTCGATGTCGCGGCGTCCGTGCAGCCCTGCCACCTGTGCACGGACGAGCCCGCCATGCGTGTCGCGTGGGGCACGCGGGCCGCGAATGCCTTCCCGCTCGCATCGCTCGATGCGGGCGGCGCGCTCATCCCGCTGGGCACCGATGCGCCCGTCGAGTCACCCGACCCGTGGCGCAACCTCGCCGCCGCGGTGTCGCGCAGCGATCCTGGCTGGCCCGAGGGGAAGGAGCCGTTCCATGCCGAGCAGGCGCTCCCGGTCGACCGGGCGATCCGTGCCGCGTGCCTCGATCCTGCGATCACCGCGGGCCGCGACGACCACGGGCGTCTCGTGCCCGGCGCCGTCGCCGACCTCGTCGTGGTGCCGGTCGAGGGCCTGCTCGACCCGGGCGAGCGGGGCTCGCGCCTCGCCGGGACCCGTCCACTGGCGGTCCTCATCGACGGCGACGTGGTCCACCTCGCACCGGGCTACGACCCGGACGCCTGACTCAACCCTCGACGGCCCAGCCCAGGCTGCGCTCGACCGCGCGCCTCCATCCGGCCACCAGCCGCTCCCGCTCGCGCTCGGCCATCGTCGGCTCGAAGCGCCGGTCGAGCCGCCAGGTCGCGGCGACCTCCTCCGGACCGGACCAGAAGCCGACCCCGATCCCCGCCAGGAAGGCCGCTCCCGCGGCGGTGGTCTCGGTCACCACCGGGCGCTCCACCGGGACGCCCAGGAGGTCGGCCTGGAACGCCAACAGGTCATCGTTGCGTGCGGCGCCACCGTCCACGCGCAGCACGGAGAGCGGCTGCCCCGTATCCGCGTCCATGCCCGCGAGCACGTCACGCACCTGGTAGGCGATGGAGTCGATGGTCGCGCGTGCGATGTGCGGCAGGGCGGTGCCGCGTGTGATGCCGATGAGCAGTCCTCGTGCCGCCGGGTCCCACCAGGGCGCCCCCAGGCCCGTGAAGGCCGGGACGAGGTACACGCCCTCATCGTGACCGATCCCGGTCGCCAGCCGCTCCACGTCCGCGGCCGCGTCGATGGCGCGCAGCCCGTCGCGCAGCCACTGCACCGCGGCCCCGGCGATGAACACCGATCCCTCTAGGGCGTACACCGCGGGCTCGCCGTCCGCGAGCCGCCACAGCACGGTGGTCAGCGAGCCGCCCTCCGAAGGGACAGGCTCGTTGCCCGCGTTGCGGAGCAGGAAGGCGCCCGTGCCATAGGTGTTCTTGGCGTCGCCCTCGGCGAGGCACGCCTGTCCGAAGGTCGCTGCCTGCTGGTCGCCTGCGATGCCCGCGATGGGGATGGCGCGCCCCAGGACACCGGGATCGGTCTCCGCGACCACGCCGCTGGAGCTCACCACGCGGGGCAGGATGGCCATCGGCACATCGAACACCTCGCACAGCCATGGATCCCAGGCAAGGCTGCGGATATCCAGCAGCGAGGTCCGCGAGGCGTTCGAGACGTCGGTGAGGTGCTCCCGTCCGCCGGTCAGGTTCCAGACCAGCCATGCGTCCACCGTGCCGGCCACGAGCTCGCCGGCCCCGGCACGGGCGCGCAGGTCCGGCGCCGAGTCGAGCAGATGGGCGATCTTGGTGGCGGAGAAGTAGGCGTCCACCGGCAGCCCCGTCAGGTCCCGGATGCGTGCCTCGTGCCCTGCCGATCGCACGGCCTCGCAGCGGGGGGCGGTGATGCGGCTCTGCCACACGATGGCGGGTGCCACAGGGCGGCCGGTGGCGCGCTCCCAGAGCACGGTCGTCTCGCGCTGCACGGTGACGCCGATCGCCGCGACCCTGTCCGGTCCACCGATGCTCGCCACCACATCGCGGGCGCAGGCCAGCTGCCCTTCCCAGATCTCGTCCGGGTCGTGCTCGACGTGGCCGGGGGACGGGAGCAGCTGTGTCAGCTCCCGTTGGGCGCTCGCCACCGGCCGCCCGGCACGATCGAACGCGATGGCGCGCGAGGATGTCGTGCCCTGGTCGAGCGCCAGGATGTACCGCGCCGCCTGGCTCACGGGCGCTCGCCGCGCGTGGGTGGCTCAGGCAACCGACGCGTCTCGAAGCCGCTCGGCTGCCTCCTCCGGCGTGATATCCCGCTGGGGCTCCGCGAGCAGCTCGTAGCCCACCATGAACTTGCGCTGGCTGGCGCCGAGGAGCGGGGGCAGGACGTGCCCGTGGAGCTGCCAGTGCCCGACATCGCCCGTGCCGAAGGGCGCCTGGTGCCAGCCCATCGAGAACGGGAACGACCGCGCGAAGAGCGCGTCGTAGCGCCGGATGAGCGACGTCAGCAGGGCGGCGAGCCCGTCGCGACGCCGGTCATCGAGATCGGCCAGCCGGTGCGCCGGCTCCAGCGGCAGGATGAGCGTCTCGAACGGCCACGCGGCCCAGAAGGGGACCACGACCAGCCAGTCGGGGCGCTCCTCCACGACCCGCGGCCCGCCCAGCTCCTGCGCTGCGTACTCCACGAGCAGCGATCGGCCCGATGCGGCGAGATGGGTTCGCTGGCTGGCGTCCTCGCGCGCCGCGTCGGTGGGCAGCGCCGACCCGGCCCAGATCTGGCCATGGGGATGCGGGCTCGAGGCGCCCATCTCGGTCCCCCGGTTCTCGAACACCTGGACCCATCGGTAGTGCTCGCCGAGCTCGGTCGTCTGATCGGCCCACAGGTCGATGACGCTCCGCACATCCCGCGGCTCCATGCTCCCGAGGCCCAGGTCGTGGCGCGGCGAGAAGCACACCACGCGGCTCGTGCCCCGCTCACCCTCCCACCGGAGGATCCCCTCGGTGCGGGCGTCCTCCGGGCCGTCGGGCTGGAGCGCCGCGAAGTCGTTGGTGAACACGAACGTGGCCGGGTACTCCGGGTTGCGCTCCCCGTTGGCGCGCACGTTGCCGGGACACAGGTAGCACCTGGGGTCGAAGCGCGGGGATTCAGCGCGGACGGTCGTCTCGCGTGTGCCGTGCCACGGGCGGCGGGTGCGCCCGACCGAGACGAGGACCCAGCGGTCGAGGAGGGGGTCGTAGCGGCGATGGGGCCAGGTCGCGCGCGTCACGCCCGCCGAGCCGTCG
>JBEVIK010000110.1:0-8048 GCA_040510715.1 Candidatus Limnocylindrales bacterium | reverse complement strand
TCGTTATCACAGAACGTATTGCCCGTGAGGACAGGGGTCGTGTTCACCCCCAGGACCGCGATCCCCGTGTTGTTCCCTTCGATGGTGTTCTGGTCGATGGTCGGGACGGTGCCGGAGTCGACGAGGATCGCCGTGGTGGTGCTGCCGCGGATGGTGTTGCCGCTGATCCGGGGTGTCGAGCGGGCCGAGATGTCTATCCCGTACGGGCTGTCGATGATCGTGTTGCCCTCCACGATGGCGGTCCCGGAAATGGCGATGGCGGAGCCAGGTCTGCCATCCGTCGGCTCGCCACCGCCACGGATGGTGTTGTGCCGGATGATCGTGTCGTCACCGGCGCTGATCCACCCGACGATGTCGTTGCCCTCGACGATCGCACTGCCGTCGAAACCCGTGGTAAGGATCGCCGCACCATCGAGCAGCGTGTTGTCACGGAAGGTCGGTCGGTGGCCGCCGGCTCGGATCGAGATGCGCATCCCGGTGATCGTGTCGTCCTCGAACGTCGGCGTGCTCGCTGGGCTCCCAAAGACCCGGGTGAAGCCGTCCCACGAGCTGTCACGGATCACAGCGGTCGTTCCTCCGGTGACCTGGAACGCGCTGCGCGCGACCCAGCCGTATTCATCCGGATACGGCTTGCCGTCGAGGACGATGTCGACCTTCTCGATGACCGGCGCGCCGCCGTCGATGACCACCGCCGCGACGATGAACTCGGGCTCCGCAGTGATGCGGCCTCGTACCGTGATGTTCTCGAGGTGTGCGTCACTGTCGTCCAGCACGATGCCGTAGGTGACCGGTTCGCTCGTGGTCGTGAATCCCGGATCGGGAGGCGCGGCCCACGTCGCGTCATCGGTGTCGGTGAACTCCAGGACGACAGCCCCGCGATCCCCATCCCCTATGAGGGTGATGTCTTCGCTGATGATGATGCTCTCGTGGTACGTCCCGGGCCTGACCAGGACGGTGTCCCCGTTCTGGGCCACGGCGACGGCCTCCGTGATGGTCGTGAAGCTGCCGGTGCCGTCCTGGGCCACCACGATCGCGGGTGGTCCCAGGAGCCTGGCCCCGGCAACGACGGTGCCCGTTGCCAGGATGGCGAGCAGCGTGATGAGGATGAGCGCTGTGACGAGTCGCAATGCCGGCGAACCGGCTGCGACCCTCGAATGGATGCGCATGGGAGGCTCCTTGATGAGGGCGAGCCAGCGCGGACGCATCCGCGTGTGGCCCACTGTGGTGAGCACGGAGTCGAGCAGGCCATCCGGATGACCGGTCGACGCGGCCCTGCCCAGGGCGGCGGCGATGCGCTGCTCGAACTGAGGTTCGGTATTCATGCCGTGTGCTCCGTGGCCATCCCGTCGACGTGCGGCGGTTGCCGCATGGAGTCACGGAGCGCCTCCAGACCGCGATGCAACCGGGACTTGGCCGTGCCCACGGGTACGTCGAGGATCCCCGCCACCTCGGCGAGCTGGAGGCCGAGATAGAAGTGGAGCACCAGCACCGCGCGCTGGTCGATGGTCAGCAGTCCGAGCTCGCGCTCCAGGTCGTCGCGATCGACCAGTTCGCGCGCGAAATCGAAGGTCCCGGCCACATCGTCTTCGGACTCGAGCTGGAGCTCGACGACGCTGCGCCGCCGTTCCTTGCGGGCATGCCGGTAGCAGGCCCGCACGGTCAGGCGGTTGAGCCAGGCATCCCAAGCGTCGAGGTCACGCAGCGCACGCAGGTCCCGCCAGGCTGAGACAAGCGCTTCCTGCACCGCGTCCTGGGCGCGGTCCCCGTCGCGGAGGATGAGGTTCGCGACCGCATACAGCCGGGAGATCGAGGCGCCCGCCAGGACGGAGAACGCCTCGCGGTCGCCCGATCGTGCCCGTTCGACGAGCTCTCGCTGCATGCCGCCACCTGTCCGAGGCAGGACGTCTGTCCGCCTTCACCAGAGTACGGGCATCGTGATCGTCGGAAAGTTCCCTGCGCCGGACACCTTGTGGGGCGGGTGGACCTGTCGGCCGCAGACCGTCACCATCCCCACGATGTCCAGACGCGCCGTCCGGCGAGAGACCCGCAGCATCACGATGCTCGTCGCCGCGATGTCCATGACCTGCGCCGCGGTCACCTCGGCGGCCCCGCCCTCGCCAGGACCCTCGGCGTCACCGGCATGGGCGCCGCCTCCGGTGCACGCGGGCGTGGACTACCAGATCGGCGGGGACTATCCCCTGCCCGAGGGCGTCACGGTCGTGTCACGGGACTGGTTCGCGGGCACCGCACCCGATGACGCGTACACCATCTGCTATGTCAACGCCTTCCAGACCCAGGACGACGAGGCCGATGTGGAGCGGCCCGACGAGCGCTCGGCGTGGCCACGGGAGCTGGTGCTGGTGGAGCTGGGCGACGACCCGAGCTGGGGCGGCGAATACCTCATCGACATCTCGACCCCCGAGAAGCGCGCTGCGGCGGCGGCCTGGATGGAGCCGATCATCGCGACCTGCGCCGCCAAGGGCTTCGAGGCGGTCGAGCCCGACAACCTCGACTCGTGGACCCGCTTCGACGACACGCCGATGGAGGACCGGGTCCCCTTCGACGAGGCTGATGCCGTCGCCTATGCCGAGCTCATCGCCGACATCGCGCATCGGCACGGTCTCGCCGTGGCCCAGAAGAACACGGTCGAGCTGCCGGCGGACGTGGCGCGTGACCGCATCGGCTTCGACTTCGCGGTCGCCGAGGAGTGCGGTCGCTGGGACGAGTGCCAGGGATACGTCGACGTATACGGCGACCACGTCATCGTCATCGAGTACCGACGCCGGGACCTCGAGCGGACCTGCCGCGACTTCGGTGACCGGCTCTCGGTGGTGCTCCGGGACGTGAACGTCACGACGCCCGGGTCGGAGACGTATCGCTATGCGACCTGCCGGATCGAGCCGTCCCCGTCCACCTGATCAACGCGTCGGGACGTAGCGCCACACCTGACCACCCCGGATGCCGTCATTGCCCACGAACCAGATGACACCGTCCGCGGCGGTCACCGACTGGACCGCCCCGTTGCCACGCGGGTTGACGTCGAGTGCCAGGCGCGTCGTGCGCGGCGTCCCACCGGTCTGCCACAGCTCGCGGGCCGCGCCCTCGCCGGCCGGGAAGTACCAGCGGTCGCCCACGGACACGACATCCACCGTGGCACGCCAGCCATCACGCGTGTCACCCAGCACGGTCATCTCGCCGTTCGTCCTGCCCGAGATGGCCAGTCCGCCGCCGATGGCCGCGAAGATGCGCCGGCCGACGACGACCATGGGCTGCCAGGCATCCAGCGCGACCGCGGGACGCACCTGGACCGTGCTCCGCTCGGTGCCCGCCGACCGCCACAGGCGTGGTCGCTCCGAGACACCCTCGTCACCGCGGACGACGTGGTTCCCGAGCCACGCCCTGCCCCGCCAAGGGACCATGCCGCCCCACGGATACGCCGCGGCCCGGATCCGGATCGTGCCGGTCCGGGTCCCGTCACTGGTGTACAGGTAGGGTCCCTCGGCCACACAGCCCCCCGTGGCCGGGCCTCCCGTGAAGTACAGCCGACCGCCCGCGGCGATCATGTTCGAGTCGGTGTACAGGCGCGTGACGAAGCCCCGCGTCCCGGCCGATGTCCCGTCCGTGCTCCAGAGCTCGGCGACCCGTCGGAAGGCAGGGAAATACAGGCGACCCCCCATCACCGCCCAGCCGGTCGGTTGGCCCTGGTACGCCGGGAACATCGAGCCCCCCGTGGGCGAGATGTCCTTGAACAGTCGCGTACCCGATGTCGTGCCGTTGGTTCGCCAGAGCTCTCCACCGTGGACCCCGTCGTCGGCCACGAAGTAGAGCCGATCCTTGAACACGTACAGCGAGCCGGGGTTCGAGCCTGCCGATCCACGTCGGATGTCACGGACCATGACGGTGCCGGCGTTGGTGCCGTCGGTCTTCCACAGCTCCCGGCCATGGGTGCCGTCATCGGCGGAGAAGTAGAGGGCGCCGTCGTAGACCGTGAAGTCACGGGGCGAGGAGCCGCGCGCGCCAGGTGCGACGTCCTTGAGGCGCCGGGCGGTGATGGGCGTCGCGATCCATGGCTCTCGGCCGCGCGAGTCGTCCACCGCGGAGAACACCAGGCTGCCCAGGAACGGCGTCAGCCACGCGGGTCGCTTGCCCGCGGTGGTCCGGAAGCCACGCGCACCCGACGATATGCCGGCAGTCGCGGCGGTGGGCGGTATGACCGTGATGGCGGCTGCCCGCGACGTGATCGGCGCCGTCTCGGGCCCGTCGATCGCTGTCGCGTCCGGTCCCGGGGCCGCCCGGAGCACGTCCGCACCGGCAGTGGAAGGCATGCCTGCCCCACAGCCGACCCCGTCGACCGCGTCGATCGGGTTGTCCTGCGCCAGCGCGGAGCCGGTCGGCGCGACGGCCAGGAGGGCACACAACAGGAGGACGTGGCTCACCCATCGGGCCCGGCCGCGCCGGCCATTCGTCGATCGTGTCACAGGACCGTGCATCGGAAGCCTCCGTTCGCGCCGCCACGCGGGCCTATCGCGGGTCACCCCGATCGCGAACGATAGCCCTTCCGGCCGGATCTGCCGCACGCGACATGCGTCGCGAAGCCGTGGCCGTCATCCGGACGCCGACCGCGCAGAGTCGGCCGATGTAGACTGGCACCGAGCGATGGAACCTGAGCATCGCGCGGCTACGCGGGCCCAGAGCGTGGCCGTCGCGGCCCACCCCGATCAGCTGCTAGAGCCCGGCGCAGCGCCCGACGACCGGCCCGATGGGGCACGGCGTGAGCCCCTGTCCTGCGTCCGCATCATCGAGACCGCGGTCCGGTACGTGGACAGCAACTGCCTCGATGAGCTCTCGATGCGTCGCCTCGGCAGCGAGCTGGGCGTCGAGGCGATGTCGCTGTATCGCTACTTCCCGAGCAAGGGCGCACTGCTGGACGCCGTGGTCGGCTGGCTGCTGCGGGATCTTGCGCTCCCTGACGAGCGTGGCACCATGGACTGGGAGGGGCAGGTGCGCGACTTCGCGGTGTCCTTCCGGAGCATCACCCGTCAGCACCCGCACCTGATGCCGCTGCTCAGCGTCCGCTCTCCCGACGACCCCCTGCTGCAGGGCATCCACGACCGGATGATCGCTGTCTGGTGTCGGGCGGGTCTGTCACCGGAGGATGCGCAGAGCGCTCAGCGCGCGCTCCAGTCGTACCTCTCGGGGAGCTCCCAGTGGCACCAGGAGTCGTGCCAGGGCGAGGCGGCCGAGACGGACTTCCGCTACGGGCTCGATGTGTTCCTCGACGGCGTCCGGAGCCGGGTCGCGGAGGCCGCAGCCGCTTCCTAGGTCCCTCGGCCCTGCCGAGGACCCAGTTGGCGCATGACCCAGTCCCCGAGGGTCTCGTGGTACGCGGCCGGGAGGATCGGCGGGTCGCCCACCTGCGAACGATGGTCCCCGCCGGGGGTGATGGCCACGTCCAAACCGCCGGGTCGCCCGGCGCGAGCCGCGCGGAACACCTCGACGCTCTCGTCCACCGGCACGATCGTGTCGAGCTCCCCGAAGATGGCCAGCAGCGGCACCCTGATCGCCTCCAGCGCGGGCCGCGGTTCATGGTCCAGCCAGCCGCGCATCAGCAGGAGCACGTCCGGGGAGGTCGGCACGAGCGTGTGCCGGGCGAGGTCCGGGTCCTTGGCGAGGTCGGCGAGGTCGTCCAGCGAGGCACCATCGCGGATGAGTCCGGCCAGTCGATCGAACCGGCCCAGCACGTCCGCCACCGCGGCGGGCGCTCGGTCATCGCGCCGGAGGCCGCATTCGACCGCGTACCGCTCCTGGCGGAACGGTGAGACGCCGGGTCCGGAGTTGGTGATCACGAACGCGAGGCGGGGGTCGCGTGCCGCGACCTCCAGCACCACCCACCCACCCTGGCTGTGACCGAAGATGCCGACGCGAGCGGGGTCCACGGCAGGATGGGCGCGGAGCGCATCGATCTCCGCGGCTACGTCGGCTGCCTGCTCCTCGGGACCCGTGTCGGTCCAGCGACCCGTCGAGCCGCCCACGCCGCGCTTGTCGAAGCTGGCGACCGCGAGGCCACGGTCCAGCAGGCCGGCTCGGATGGGCGGGAAGTAGACGTCGTTGTGCCGGTCGGTCGGGCCAGAGCCGCCGACCATCAGGATGACCGGCTGCGGCTCCGACCGCTCAGCGAAGAACAGGCTCCCTGCGAGCTCCGGACCGTCCGCCCCGGCTCGGAGCTCCTCGATGGAGCGCTCAGGCACCCGGACCGATGCCGTTGGCGGCGAGCGCGGAGCCCATCGAGCCACGCGCCCGCTTGGCCTCCTCGGGCACCTGGTCCCGCGCGTGGTACGAGGAGCGGACGAGCGGCCCCGATTCCACGTGCTTGAAGCCCAGCCCGAGCGCCTCCGCCTTCATCTCCGCGAACTCGTCGGGATGGACGTAGCGTTCGACCGGCAGGTGCGCGGGCGATGGCCGCAGGTACTGCCCGATGGTCAGGATGTCGCAGTCCACCGTGCGCAGGTCGCGGAACGTGACCGAGAGCTCGTCGCGGGTCTCGCCCAGGCCGACCATGAGGCTCGACTTGGTGTGGACGGTGCCCGGTCGGCCCGCGATATCGAGCGCCTGGGCCTTGGCCACCCGGAGCACCTCGAGGGACCGGTGATAGCGGGCCCGCTTCCGGACGGGCTTCTGGAGCCGCTCCACCGTCTCGACGTTGTGGTTGAGGATGTCCGGACCGGCTTCCATGACCGTTCGCAGCGGCTCGTCCTGCCCGTTGAAGTCGGGGATGAGCACCTCGACGCCCATGCCGGGGCACTCGCGGCGCAGCGCCCGGATGGTGTCCGCGAAGATGTGCGCGCCGCCGTCGGGCAGGTCGTCGCGGGCGACGCTGGTCACGACGACGTGCTCGAGACCCATCTGGCGCACTGCCTCCGCGACGCGTCGCGGCTCATCCGCGTCGTTCCATGACGGCCGGCCGGTCTTGACCGCGCAGAAGCCGCAGGCCCGGGTGCAGGTGTCGCCGAGGATCATGACCGTGGCGGTGCGCTGCTCCCAGCACTCCCCGATGTTGGGGCAGCGGGCCTCCTCACACACCGTGTTGAGCGTCAGGCCGCGCATCAGCCCCTTGAGCTCCGTGTAGTTCGGGCCGGTGGGGAGCCGCGCCCGGATCCAGTCGGGATGACGGCGCGGTGCCGTGCCGCCATCCGTGGCGTCATCGAACCGGCCGCCGCCGATGGCGATGGTGATGGGCTCGTGACCGTGCCCGCCCTGACCGGGGGGCGTGAACATCGGGAGCTCGCGCTGCATGGGACCTTCGCCTTACTCGCGGGGCTGTGCCTGCCGACCCTGGACCGTCACCAGATGGGGGTCTGGTCGTCCACCGACTCGAGCCATCGCTTGACGTCGGTCAGGAAGCGACCTGCCTGGGCGCCATCGGTGGCCCGGTGGTCGAAGCCGAGGACCATCGCCATCATCGGCCGGATGGCGATGCTGTCGCCTGCCGGCGACTCGATGACCACGGGCTTCTTGACGATGGCCTCCATGGTCAGGATGGCGATCTCGGGGACGTTGAGGATGGGCATCGTCAGGATCGACCCGGTCCAGCCGGTGTTGTCCACGGTGAACGTGCCGCCGCCGATGTCGGTCGCCTTGAGCTTGCCTGCGCGGGTCCGTGCGGCGACCTCGTTGATGGCCCGATTGAGGCCGTGGATGCTGAGGCTGTCGGCATCGCGCACCACGGGCACCATGAGGCCGTCGTCCACCGCGACCGCGATGCCCAGGTTGATGGCCGAGCGGATCCAGTGGCCCTCGTCGGTCCAGTGCGAGTTGAGGTCGGGCTGCCTGCGCAGCGCCTCGACCGAGGCCTTGCTCACGAAGGCCACGAAGCTGAGGCTGATGCCCTCGCGCTCCTGGTAGGCACGCTTGGTCTTGTCGCGCAGCCGGATGACGGCCGACATGTCGACCTCGACGGTCTCGTAGGCCGTGGGCACCGCGTTGGCACGCGTCATCTGAGCGGCGATGCCCTTGCGCAGCTTGCTGAGCGGCTTGAGGTAGTCCTGGCC
>JBEVIK010000109.1:0-5488 GCA_040510715.1 Candidatus Limnocylindrales bacterium | reverse complement strand
GCAGCGCACCCCCGTAGACGGCTCGCACCGCCTCCAGCGTCTCGATGTCGGCCGGGCCACCCACCTTGATCTTGAGCGCCGGGAAGCGCGCCGCCTCGCGTGCCCGCTCGGCGACGACGTCCGGCGCGTCGATGCCCAGCGAGAAGTCGGTGGGCGGGATCCGATCCGAGGTCCCGAGCAGCTCCCAGACGGGAAGCCCGAGCGACCGCCCGGCGAGGTCGTGGAGCGCGATGTCGAGACCGGCTTTGGCAGCCCCGTGCCCACCCAATGCCTCGGTCATCAGGCCGGACGACCGCTCCAGCCAGGCGAGCACCGCGTCGCGATCCCCCGGGAGCGGACCCAGCGCATCGAGTGCCCGCACGAGGCGGGGCATCACGGCGAGCACCGTGTCCACGGTCTCGCCGTAGTAGGCCAGCGGATAGCTCTCCCCGATGCCGCGCGCGCCATCGCGCTCCAGCTCGAGCGCCACGGTGCGGAAGGCCTCGGATTCCTCCGGGCGCGCGATGTGGAACGGCACGCTGAACCGGAGCTCGTTTATCTCGGTGCGGATGGACCAGGTCATGCGGACGGATGATGGCAGGCTGTGAGCGCTTTCGGCGGTTCCCGCGGACGGGCTAGACTCCGCGCTGGCCCATGCCCTGATTCGGAGGAGGAACCATGTCGGCGCGGCGCACCACGTCCACTCTGCTGCTCACGGGAGCCATCCTGGTCACCGGCGCGGGCAGCGCGCTCGCGGCCGAAGGGGACGGCACCTTCACCATGACGCTCACCGCGGACCCGGGGAACCTCGATCCCCAGATGGGTGCCTCGAGCTCGCTCTTCCAGGCGACCCGGTTCGCGTACGACTCGCTCCTGAGCATGGCGCCCGAGGATGGCTCCATCCAGTCCCAGCTCGCCACGGATTGGTCGGTCGATGGGACCACCGTCACGCTCACGTTGGCTGAGGGCATCACCTGCGCCGATGGCACGCCCCTGACCGCGACCGATGTGGTCGCCAACTTCGACTACGTGGCCGACCCGGCCAACCTGAGCCCCTTCCTGGGCGTGTACTACCCGGCGGGCGCCACGGCCGTGGCCGATGACGCCGCTCGCACGGTGACCATCACCCGGGCAGCGCCGGCGCCCTTCGTGCTCACCGGCCTCACCGACCTGCCCATCGTCTGCGCGGCGGGCCTGGCGGATCGGGCGGCCCTGGCGGGCGCGACCGCCGGCACCGGGCCCTTCGTGCTGAGCGAGGCCGCGCCCGGGGATCACTACACCTACACCATCCGCGACGGCTACGCGTGGGGACCGAATGGCGCGACCACGGAGGGGTTGCCGGGCACCGTCGTCCTGCGCATCGTCGAGAACCCCGCCACCGCCGCCAACCTGATCCTCACGGGCGATGTCAACGCGGCCACCATCCTCGGCCCTGACGCCCAGCGCGTCGCGGCCGAGGTCCCGTACAGCGTGCCGACCGAGGCGCTCATCGGTGAGATGTGGTTCAACCACGCCGAGGGCCGGCCCGGCGCCGATCCCGCGGTGCGCCTGGCGCTCACCCAGGGTGTGGACCTGGCCCAGCTCCAGCAGGTGCTCAGCGGGGGGCAGGGCGGCCCTGCCAAGACGTTCGCGACCCTGTCCCCGGTCGCCTGCCCGGGTGAATCCGTCTCCCCGGCGCTGCCTGCCTTCGATGCCGCCGCGGCCGGCGCCGCGCTCGACGCCGCCGGCTGGGCCCAGGGGGCCGATGGCATCCGCGCCAAGGACGGCCAGCCACTCACCGTGACCTTCCTCCACGACACCTCGGCGGGTGCCGCCGGCCAGGCCGCCGCGGAGCTCGCCACCCAGCAGTGGACCGCGCTCGGTGCCAGCGTCGTGGACAAGGCGACGACCGGGCCCGCGACGAACGAGGCCCTGTTCGCCACCGGCGACTGGGACATCGCGTGGGTCCCGCTCAACGTCAGCAGCCCAGACCAGCTGGTGCCCTTCCTGTCGGGACCGGCCCCGGCCGAGGGTGGCGCCAACTTCGCCAGTGTCGCGAACGATGCCTACACCGCGAGTGTCACGGCGGCCGCGGCGTTGCCCGGGATCGAGGGCTGCGCCACGTGGCTCGAGGCAGAGTCCAGCCTGGTCGCCGCGGCTGATGTCGTGCCCTTCGCCAACTCCGTCGTGCCGACCTTCGGCAAGGGCGCCGAGTTCGCGTTCTCCGGCTCGCTCATCCCCACCAGCATCCGCTTGCAGGCGCCATGAGCGACCTCCACCAGGTCAAGGCCTGGATCGACGAGGCGCTGCCCGACCTCGCTCGCCGGCATGACGTGCCGGGTGCCGCCGTGGGCGTCCTCGCCCACGGCGAGGTCATCGACGCGGCCACCGGCCTGCTGAGCCTCGCGACGGGCGTCGAGGTCACGACCGACTCGGTGTTCCAGATCGGGTCCACCACCAAGCTCTGGACGGCGACCCTGGTGATGCAGCTGGTGGACGAGGGGCTGCTCGACCTCGACGAGCCCGTCCGCCGTCACCTGCCCGGCTTCCGCATCGCCGACGAGTCCGCGGCGGCCTCGATCACGGCACGCCAGCTGCTGAGCCACACGGCCGGGTTCGAGGGCGACATCTTCACCGACACGGGCAAAGGCGACGACTGCCTCGAGAAGTACGTCGACACGCTCGGGGACACCCCCCAGCTGTTCCCGCCCGGCGAGCGCTTCTCGTACAACAACGCCGGCTACTGCGTGCTGGGACGCCGCGTGGAGGTGCTTCGGGGCAAGCCCTTCGACGACTGCCTCCGTGAGCGGCTGTTCACGCCCCTCGGGCTGACCCACGCCGCGAACGGCCCGTACGAGGCCATCATGTTCCGCGCCGCGGTCGGCCACATCCGCCCCACACCCGATGCGGACCCAGTCCCCGCGCCCGTGTGGGCGCTCGCCCGCTCCAACGCGCCGGCGGGTTCGATGCTCGCCATGCGACCCCGGGACCTCCTAGCCTTCGCCGCGATGCACATGGAGGGGGGCCGGGGGCCGGACGGGACGGCCGTGCTCTCGCCCGAGGCGGTCGAGCGGATGTACACCCCGGCCGTGGAGCTGCCGCGCCTGGGGCTGCTGGGCGACACGTGGGGCCTGGGACCCGAGCTGTACCACACACCCGACGGCCTGCTGGCCGGTCACGACGGCAACACCATCGGCCAGGCGTGCTTCCTCCGGTTCGCGCCGGACACGGGGGTCGCGGTGGCCATCATGGCCAACGGAGGCGACACGTTCGCGCTGTTCCGCGAGATCTCGGGTCACGTCTTCCAGGAGCTCGCGGGGATGACCGTGGCGCCGCTGCCCGCGCCACCGGCATCGCCCCAACGCATCGATGCCAGTCGCTACGTGGGGACCTACTCCACGCAGGTGGCGGACATGATCGTGAGCCAGGACGCCGACGGCCGGATCTGGATCGACCAGATCCCCAAGGGCATCTTCGTCGAGCTCGGCGGCAAGCCCGAGCACAACGAGCTCGTCTACTACGAGGACGACAGCCTCATCCCGCTCAAGGGCGACCGGGGGATGCACATCCCGCACGCCTTCGTGGGGGACGACGGCACAGGTCGGGCGCTGTACCTGCACGTGGGCCGCGCCATCCGTCGCGCCGACACGTCACCGGCCAGCGCCGAGCCGGCCAGGGGCTGAGACCGGCGGCGGGTCGTCCAGCGAGGACCACGCGCCGAGCCATGGCCATGCACCGCCCATGACGGCCGTCGAGCCCGCCATCGATCAGGCGACGTCGCAGGGGCCACTGGCGCGCCTCGCCGCCGACCCGTGGGTCCGCTTCGTCGCGCGCCGGGTCGGGCGCCTCGTGGTGTCGATGTGGGTGCTCATCACGGCGTCCTTCCTGATGATCCGCCTCATCCCGGGCGACCCCGTCCGCGCCGCCCTGGGTATGACGGCCCCGCCTGCCTTGGTGGCAGCGACGCGCGAGGCGCTCGGTCTCGACGACCCGCTGTGGGTCCAGTACGTGGACTACCTCCGGGATCTCCTGAGCGGGGATCTCGGGGCCTCGATGATCTCCAAGCTGCCGGTCGCCGATGTCATCGCCCAGCGCCTTCCGGCCACGCTGCAGCTCGCGTTCCTCGCCTTCATCGTCGCGGTGGCCGTGGCGGTGCCGCTGGGTGTCGTGATGGGCGTGCTCACGCGTCACGGGCGGCGGCGCCGGACGGAGCTCGGCTTCACCACGACCAGCGTGGTCCTGGGCACCATCCCCGACATCATCGTCGGGGTGGTGCTGGTATACGTGTTCGCGGTCGGGCTCGACTGGGTGCCGGTGGCCGGGCGCTCGGGGCCGGATTCGTACGTGCTCCCAGTGATCGCGCTCGCCATCGGACCCGCGGTCATCCTGGCGCGGCTGCTCCGGGTGGAGATGGTCAAGGTCCTCGAGGCGGACTTCATCCGCACCGCGCGCGCCAAGCGACTGCCGGCCCGCGTGATCTACCTCCGTCACGCGCTGCCCAATGCGCTCACGGCGTCGCTCACGGTGGCGGGCCTGCTGCTCAGCTCGCTGGTCGCGGCCACGGTCCTCGTCGAGAACGTGTTCGCGTGGCCCGGGCTCGGCGGCACGCTCGTGGGGTCGATCCTCGACAAGGACTACCTGATGGTCCAAGCGCTGGTGCTGGTGTACGGCACCTTCGCGCTGCTCGTGAACCTCGGCGTGGACGTCATCCTCGCGCTGCTCGACCCGCGCTCCCTCATCCGGCAGGACTGACATGTCGAGCAGGCGCTGGGCACGTGCGTTCCGGACACCGGTCGGCATCACGGCGCTGGTGCTGCTGGGCATCCTGCTGGCCCTCGCGCTCGTGGGACCCGTCGTGTGGGGTCCGGAGGCCGAGGCGATCGACACGAGCCGGATGCTGGAGGGGCCCTCGCCCGAGCACTGGGCCGGCACCGACAACCTGGGCCGGGACATCCTGGCGCGCGTGCTCGTGGCGACACGGCTCTCGGTGGTGCTGGCGCTCGCGGCCACGGTCGTCGCGGTCGGCGCGGGGCTGGCGCTCGGCGCAGCGCCCGGTCTCGTGGGTCGTCGCCTCGGGCGCGGCATCGTGGCCGGGGTCAACATCGCGGTCGCGTTCCCGGGGCTGCTGCTGGCGCTCTTCTTCGCGGTCATCTTCGGGGTGGGTGCGACCGGCGCCGTGCTCGCCATCGGCCTCGCAGGTGCGCCCGCCTTCGCGCGCCTGTGCCAGACGCTCATCGCGAGCGTGGGTGATCGCGACTTCGTGACCGCCGCGCGGATCGCCGGCGTGAGCCGGGGGCGGATCATGTGGCGCCACGTGCTGCCCAACATCGGGGAGCCGCTCGTGGTCAACGCGACCATCGGGGCGGGCGCTGCCCTGCTCGCATTCGCCGGACTCTCCTTCCTCGGGCTCGGTGTCCAGTCGCCCGCGTACGACTGGGGTCGCCTGCTGCAGGACGGCCTGGGATCGATCTACCTCCAGCCGGCCGGCGCGCTCGCTCCCGGCATCGCGGTCGTCGTGGCGGGCCTCGCG
>JBEVIK010000108.1:0-5191 GCA_040510715.1 Candidatus Limnocylindrales bacterium | reverse complement strand
CGAAGCCCGGCCTCAGTGCTGGACGTCCAGCAGGACCTCGATGGTCGATGTGTCGACCGGCTCCCCCGACGACCACGCAGGCACGTCGATCGAGTAGCACGCCTCGCCGCGCACGCCCAGCACCAGCCACGCGAAACCGTTGTCGTCCTTGCCCATGGACACCCACCGGACCTTGGGCAGCGACAGCTCCCGGTCGAGCGCCCAGGTGAGCCGCACGCCCTGCCACAGCCCCAGTGCCACCGCGCTCCGGCCCGCGCTCGGTGCCACCACCTTGAGCGTATCGGCGACCTCGTTGACGGGCAGGATATGGACGATCGCCTGCGTGGCCTCGCCGGCGAGTGGCTGGAAGCGGTTGAGGGTCACCTTCACGCGATCCGTCGGACCGGTGTTCTGCCAGTTGACGCCCTGGATGCGCCAGCCCTCGCTGAGCGGGTCCTGGATCGCGGCACTCTGGTCGCATTCGAAGGTGCCGGCCGGCGCTGGCGTGGGACCTCCCACCGTGGGGGCAGGGCCGTCGGTCGGCACCAGTGTCGGGTCCGTGACCGGCTCATCCGTGGGTGCGATGGTGGGTCGTCGGGTCGGTCGCGCCGTCGGCCGGCGCGTCGGGCCGTCAGTGGCGTCGGTGGTGGGTCCGTCCGTGGCCTGTGCCGTGGCAGGCACGGGCGACGCCGAGCCGATCGCGGTCCGCGGCGTCGCGGTCGGCGCCGGACCGCCCAGGATCCCTCCGAAGACGAGCGCGCCACCGACGACCGCGGCGACCACGATGAGGCCGAGGCCGGCGGCCACGAGCCGCCGACCGCCACCGCCCGACGCGCTCGCGACCGGTCGGGGAGCGCCGGCGACGGTGCCCACCGCCGGGTCCAGCTCCTGCCCGCAGCGCTGGCAGAACGAGCGCCCGGGAGGATTGACGAGGCCGCACGTGCGGCAGCTGACGCCCCCCATCAGGGGTGGCGGCAGGACCTGCGGGGGTGGTGCGGACGGGTAGGCGGCCGGCGGGGGCATCGATCCGTGCGGAGCGGGTGGGGGCGGCGCCGGCCAAGCCGGCGGCGGCCCGGCATGTGCCGGGGCCGGGACGGCGCGCGGGACAGGGACGGGGGGTGGCGCTGCGGGCGCCGGGCCGGCTGCCGGTGGCGCAGGGCTGGCCGGGATGGGTGCCGTGGGCGTGTCGTCAGCGGGTGCGCTCGCGGCGGCATCCGGACCACCGCCCGCGGACCACCCCAGGTAGCGCCCGCACTGGCCGCAGAACTCGTCCCCGGGCTCGTTCTGGAAGCCGCATTCGGGACACGTGACGCGATCGACCAACCGCTCTGCTCCCCTGCGACGTGACCGATCCGCAGTCTAGCCGCCGGCCGGCGCCCGCATCCCGGATCAGCGCCGGATGTCGACGACCAGCTTCGCCTCGGTCGTGTCCCCGGACCCGGTGCGCCAGTCGTTGGCGCTCAGGCGGACGCACCCGTCACCCGCGATGCCCACGACCGCGTGCACGACCCCCTCGTCATCGGTCCGGGCCTCGAGGCTTTCCAGCGCCTCCAGCCCGGGACGCTCCGACACGTCACCCCGCAGGTTGATGGGGCCGTCGAACGTGAGCACGATCGCACGGTCGCCAGAGGGCGTGTCGACGCCGTAGCGTGATGCCGCCTGCGCCGGTCGCAGGAACCGCATGCGCACGATGACCCCGCGGCGGGCCTCCCCGTCGAGCCGCGTCAGGTCGAAGGTGAGGCGGTCGAAGCCGGCCTGCCGCCCGAAGCGTGGCTGCGCGATCCGCCAGCGCCCCAGGAGCGGGTCCTGGATGGCCGCGGACCCGCACGTCCAGCCGGTCCGGGTGGTCAGCGGCCGGGCGGTCGGCTCGTCGCTGGGCTGCTCGGTCGGCTGGATGGTGGGTCGAGGCCGGGGCGTCGGCTCGCCGGGCCCGGTCGACGACGGCTCCGCCGGTGGGTTCGCGTCCACGCTGGCCTGGGGCGCCGTGCTCGGCACGGGGTGGTCGCTCGGCACCGCCGCGATGGGACCGGTGGATGAGGACGCGCTCGCGCCCGCGGTCGTCGCGGATTCGAAGCTCCGCAGCACGAGGAACCCGGCCATGCCGGCGATGACCACGATGGCAGCGAGGCTCAGGACCGCCGCGATCCCCGCACCGCGGTCCGAGGGCAGGTCGGCACGCCGTGTCGTGGTGCCGCGGACCGGGTCGCGCGGCGCGCCGAGCGGCAGGCCGCAGTCCCGGCAGAAGCGCGCGGACACGTCGTTGCGCAGGTGGCACACAGGGCAGACGACGAACAGGGGGATCTGCGCCCGCCCGGGAGCTGCCGCATCCCCCTTTCGACCGGGGAGCCTCATCGCCGGCATGGTGCCACAGGGCGGCCGGTCGGCCGGTGAAGATGCGGTGGCGTCCTCTTGACCAGTCGGTCAGCGCCCGCCCGCGAGCGCAGGGATGATGTCCCGCCCGTACGCCTCGAGCTGGGCTTCCTCGTCCCCGTTCATGAGGTAGATGTTGAACTGGTCCACGCCCGCGGCCTGCAGCTCGCGCAGCTTCGCGATGTGCTCGTCCGGGGTGCCCAGGACGCAGAACCGGTCGACCACCTCATCGGTCACGAAGCCCGCGTTGTCCGAGCCGACCTCCGCGTGATGGAGGTAGTCGTATCCCGTCCGGTCGCGGATGTATCCGGTGAGCGCCTCGGGCAGCTGGTCCCGCGGGTACTTGTTGACGAGGTCCACGACGTGGTTGCTGACGAGCGCCGGGAACCAGCGGACGCGCTCCCTGGCCTCGTCCCGTGGGGCCACGTGGGCGGGTGCCGCCGCCTGGATGCGGATGGCCCTTGGGTCCCGGCCCGCGTCACGCGCGGCTTCTCGCATCATGCCTGCCATCCATGCGATGAGGTCCGGGTCGGCGAGCTGGAGGATGAGGCCATCGGCCACGCGGCCCGTCATCGCGAGCGCCATCGGGCCGTAGCCGGCGACCCACACGGGCAGGCGCCACGATCCCGTCCAGGGTAGTCGGACCTCGGTGTCCTCCCACACGTGCGAGCGTCCCTCGACCAGGTCGCGGATGAGCTCGATGGCCTCCTCGAGCGTCTTCATGGTCGTGGGCGGCTTGCCCAGCACCCGGCGTGCGCTGTCGCCCCGCCCGATGCCCAGGTCCATCCGGCCACCGGAGATCTCATCGAGGGTCGCCAGCACGGACGCGGTGACGGTGGGTTCGCGAGTCGCGGGGTTCGTGACGCAGGTGCCGAGGCGCATGCGCTGCGTGTTGAGCGCCATCACGGTGAGCAGCGGGTAGACCTCCTTCCACAGCACGTGGGAGTCGAACAGCCAGCCGTAGGTGAACCCCGCCGCCTCGGCTTGCTGGGACAGCGCGATGGTCCGGGCGACCGTGTGATCGGGCTTGAGGGTGAAACCGAAGTCCATGGCGGCGCAGGGTACACCGTGGCATGCGGGCGGCCAGCGGCGCGTTGACGCCGACCGCCACAATGCCGATCGAGGCCCCGGGCGTCGGGGCACGAGGGAACGGAGGGGGTGACAGCGGTGGGTTCCGTGGATGTGCGCTCAGCCCTGGCGGAGCTGATCGGCGCGTTCGTGTTCCTGTTCACCGGGTTCATGGGCGTCACGGCCATGAACTCGTTCACTGCCGCGAGCGGCGTTCCCGCGATGATCAACATCGCACTCGCCTTCGGCCTCGGACTGTTCGTGGCCATCCAATTCGCGGGTGTCGTGTCGGGCGGCCACTTCAACCCGGCCGTGACCATCGCGGCCGTGGCCGACAAGCGCATCGATGTCGCGAACGGGGTGCTCTACATCGTCGCCCAGATCGCGGGCGGCATCGCCGCGGCGCTGGTGCTGGGCGCGATCTTCGACCAGGCGACAGTGAAGTCGGTCGTCACGGCACCGGGCGGCGGTGTCACGGACATCGAGGCACTCGTCCTCGAGACGCTGTTCACCGCGGTGTTCCTCGCCGTGATCCTGACCGTGACCCGGCGCACGGCAGCGTACGCGGCATTCGTGATCCCTGCCGCGCTCGTGGTGATCCATTTCGCGCTGGTGCCATTCACCGGTTCGTCCGTGAACCCGGCGCGCTCCATCGGCCCCGCCCTCGTCGGGGGCGACACCACCTCGCTCTGGATCTACCTCGTCGGGCCCGTCGTGGGCGGCCTCATCGGCTGGGCCGTCTACCGCGTCTTCACGCCACCCGACACCGCCACGGCCTGACCGGCCGGGCGACGGGTTCGCCGGCGGGTCAGGGCGCGACGAGGTCGTCGTACATGTCCGGCCGGCGATCGCGGTAGAACTGCCACGTCTGGCGCACCTGCTCGATCATCGAGAGGTCCATGTCGCGGATCAGCAGCTCCTCGGCGTGGGCATCGCCCATGTCACCGATGAACTGGCCGCGCGGGTCCACGAAGTAGCTCTGCCCGTAGAAGTCGTCATCGCCCAGGGGCTCGATGCCGACCCGGTTGATGGTGCCCACGAAGTAGCCGTTGGCGACGGCATGCGAGGGCTGCTCGATGCGCCACAGGTACTCCGAGAGGCCTCGCGACGTCGCCGACGGGATGAACACCATCTCGGCGCCGTTGAGGCCAAGGGCGCGGGCGCCTTCGGGGAAGTGGCGGTCGTAGCAGATGTAGACGCCGACCTTGCCGACCGCCGTCTGGAACACCGGGTACCCGAGGTTGCCGGGCCGGAAGTAGTACTTCTCCCAGAACCCCTTCACCTGCGGGATGTGGGTCTTGCGGTACTTCCCGAGATACGTGCCGTCGGCGTCGATGACCGCCGCGGTGTTGTAGTAGATGCCCGACGCGGTGCCGTCCTCCTCGTACATCGGAGCGATGACGACCATGCCCGTCTGCTTCGCGAGGTCCTGCATCCGCTTGGTCGTCGGCCCGTCGGGGATCAGCTCCGTGTAGGAGAAGTACTCCGGGTCCTGGACCTGGCAGAAGTAGGGCCCGTAGAACAGCTCCTGGAACAGGATGATCTGCGCGCCCTGCCTGGCCGCCTCGTGGGCGTGCTGCTCGTGCTTCTGGATCATCGATTCCTTGTCGCCCGTCCAGGTGGCCTGGACCAGGGCGCCGCGAACGACCCGGGACATGCTCCGCTCCTCCGATCCCGACCGCTCGTCCCGATGGGCCAGGACGGCCGGTCGCGTCACGCTCGTTGTGGGGTCGCAGGGTACACCGCACCCCGCACACGATGACGGCGCCCGGTG
>JBEVIK010000107.1:0-7082 GCA_040510715.1 Candidatus Limnocylindrales bacterium | reverse complement strand
CGGGCCAGGCCTGCGTCCCCGGAGGCGGCGCCGGCCACGGTCCGGCACCCGGCGGCGGGGCCTGCCATCCCTGGGTCCCCGGTGCGGGGGGTGGAGGCGCACCCCATGGCTGCGTGCCGGGGTCGGTCCCGGGAACGGGAAAGCCCTGGGTGCCCGGGTCCTGCGGTGGCTGCTGCCGGTCCCTCGGATCGCTCACGACGCCACTGCCATCGGGTCCGTCGCGACCTCGATCGCGCTGTCAGCGGGCTCCCGGGACGCTGCCCACAGGCGCGACACATGCCCGGCGGGCGCGACATCCCGCACCTCCAGCTGGAGCGTCTCGTATCCGCCGAAGGACCTGCTCTGCAGGCGCGCTGCGACATCGATGATGTCGCCTTCCTGGACCGACTCCGCGAGATCCGCGCGTCCGAAGCAGATGGCGTCGAGCACTTCCGATCCTTTGCGCAGGGTCAACTGGGTGTGACCGCCGTTGGCGAGGCGGACGCGTGCGACGGACAGCCCGGCGATGCCCAACACCGGTGGCTCGTCCCCTGCTCCGTCGAGCGGCTGCAGGTCGGCCAAGAGTAGATGGTCCACCGAACCTGCGCTGACAGCGAGGTCGAGCGCCAGCGCCCGTCGCCGTGGCTCGCGGGTCGGGCCCGGTGGGACCGCCGCCGGTCGGCTCGCGGCGACAGACCGCATCGCGGCGCGGAACGCCTCGTAACGATCGGGCGCGAGGTGACAGCCCGCCGCAGCAGCGTGGCCGCCGTACCGTTGGAACAGCTCCGCGTGCGCCGCGAACGCCGCGCCCAGGTCGAGGTCACCGGCACTCCGCGCCGAGCCACGCCACGGGTCCGCGAGCGTCGAGAACACGATCGCCGGGCGGCCCAGCTGGTCGGCGAGCCTGCCCGCGACGAGGCCCACGATGCCCGGCGGCCATGGTCCGGCCACGATGGTCATCGGCTCGTCGTCGCCGTCGGGGCCGAGCATCGCGCGTGCCTCCTCGAGGGCCGTGGCCATCAGGCCTCGCCGCTCGGTATTGGCCGCCTCGATCAGCTCGATGAGCCGTGCGATCTCGTCCGGGTCGTCCGCCAACAGCAGTCGCGCGGCGTCGAGCGCATGGCCGACGCGGCCGAGGGCGTTGATGCGTGGCGCGATGGCATAGGAGACCCGCTCCGGCGTCACCCGTTCCGGCGGCACGCCCGCGGACGTGAGCAGCGCTGCGAGGCCCGGTCGACTCCCGGCAGCGAGCGCGGCAAGGCCGATGCGCGCGATGGCCCGGTTCTCGCCCTCGAGCGGCACCACGTCCGCGATGGAGCCGATGGCGGCGAGGTCCGCGAGTCCCAGCGCGTACGCCGGGCCATCCGGCTCCTCCGCGAGCAGCAGCTGTGCCACCTTGAACGCGACCCCGGCCCCGGACAGCCGTCGGTCGGGATAGCGCGAGTCGGCCCGGTGGGGGTTGACCACCGCTACCGCATCCGGCGGCCCGCCCGGCAGCTGATGGTGGTCCGTGACGATGACCGACACGCCGCGCTCCCGTGCGACCGCGATCTCTGCGTGGCTGGTGGATCCCGTGTCCGCGGTGAGCAACAGCGTCCGGCCCTCGCGCACGGCGGTGTCCACCGCACCGAGCGACAGGCCGTGTCCCTCCTCCGCGCGATCCGGCACGTATGGCGCGACCTCCAGGCCCAGCCGGCGCAGGGCGAGCACGAGGATGGCGAGGCCGGTCAGGCCGTCGGCGTCGAAGTCGCCGAGGACCAGCACCCGCTCGTGCTCGAGGACGGCCTGGCGGACACGGGCGAGGGCCGGCTCGGCGTCCGGCAGGAGCCACGGGTCGACCAGTGCGGCCGACGGCTCGTCGAAGCGTGCCGCGATGCCGTCGGGGTCGATGGGTCCGCGCCTGGACAGCACCCGCACCGCCCTGGCCGAGATGCCGCGCGCACGCGCGGCAGCGATCGTCTCCGGTGTGACCGGCCAGGGCCGTGGCAGGGTCCAGTGGAACCGGGGGTCGATGGTCGGCATCGGGGCTGATGCTAGGGGTCGATCCTGCACCGCCGCTTATGCCTCCCTTGCGTCTGCCTTGCTCAGGCCGGTCGCGCCTGTGGGGTCCCCTGGGCCGCCATCCGGCGCGCCCGTCGTCGCTCGTCCCGCAGGTGCCAATCCACGAACAGCGGCGCTGCGGTGAACACCGACGAGTAGGTGCCCGTGATGATGCCGATGAGCAGCGCGAACACGAACGGCTGGATCGCCGCGCCGCCGAACAGGAACAGTGCGAGCAGCGCGAACATGATGGTCATCGAGTTGGCGATGGACCGGCCCGCCGTCTGGAGCACGCTGTGGTTGGCGATGTCCGCGACGGGCTCGCCCGCGTGGCGCACCCGGTTCTCCCGGATCCGGTCGAACACGACGATCGTGTCGTGGACGCTGAAGCCGATGACGGTGAGCATCGCGGTCACGAACAGCCCGTCCACCTCCATGCCCGCGAACGAGCCCAGGATGGCGAACACGCCCACGACCACGAGCACGTCGTGGAGCAGGGTGACGAGCGCGATGATGCCCATGCGGAAGTCGCTGAACCGGTAGGTGATCCAGAGCATGATGCCCACAGATCCCATGAGCAGGAGCAGGATGGTCTGCTGGATGAGCTCCGCGCTCACGATCGCACCGATCGTCGTGAGCTCGAGCTCTTCCACGATGGGGCCGAAGGCCGCCTCGAGTGCGGTCTTGGCCTCCGCCAGCTTGCCCGCAGCGCTGATCGGCCCTGCGCCCGCCACCGCAGCAGGCAGCGCGGATGCATTCGGGGATGGCGCCGCCGAGGCGGACGCGGAGGAGGCAGATGCGGAGGGTGCGGGTGAGCCGGTGGCCTCGCCGGCCCCTTGGGTCGAGCCATCCTCGAGGGCGAGCGCACTGGTCCGGATGAGCGTGTACACCTGGCCGCCCGTGGTCGTGGTCACGACCTCTGCGGGCATGTCGATGTCTGCCAGCGCAGCGACGACCGCCTGGGGTTCCGGCGCCCCATCCCCGAAGCGCACGGTCCATTCCGTGCCTCCGGTATACGCGATCGAGAAGCGCAGCCCCAGGTTGCCGTTGGGGATGAGCGTCAGGAGCGTGAAGATGAGGCCGGGGATGACGACCGCGAGGCTGATGACGTAGTACCAGCGTCGCTTCCCGATGATGTCAAGCACCGACGTTCACCTCGCCCGGCCCGCCGCGTCGCCGAGGTGTTCGTGGTGTCGCGAGCAGGAAGTCCTCGTCCTTCACGCCATAGAACGATGCCTTGCGCGCCCACGGTTGCTTGACCGTCCAGCGCAGGAGCATGCGGCTCAGGGTGATGGCCGTGAACATCGAGGTCAGGATGCCGATGATGAGCACGAGCGCGAAGCCCTTGACCACGGAGCTCCCGAAGTACCACAGGATGAACGCGGTCATGAGCGACGAGACGTTGGCGTCGAAGATGGAGCTCCAGGCGCGGTTGAAGCCGGCCTCGATGGCGGCGTTCAACGGCTTGCCCGCGCGCAGCTCCTCCTTGGTGCGCTCGAAGATGAGGATGTTCGCATCCACCGCCATGCCCACGGCGAGCACGAATCCCGCGATGCCGGCCAGCGTGAGCGTGACCGGGATGGTCCGGAAGAGCGCGTAGTTGAGGATCGCGTAGCAGACCAGCGCGACGCACGCGATGACGCCCGGGAGCCGGTACATCACGAGCATGAACGCGAACACGAATGCGATGCCGATGAAGCCGGCGAGCACGGTCTGGGCGAGGAAGCCGAGGCCCAGGGTGGCCGACAGGCTGCTGAAGCCGACCGGCTCGATCTCGAGAGGCAGCGAGCCGTACTTGAGCACGGTGACGAGGTTGTTGACCTCATCGGGGGTGAAGGTCCCGCTGATCTGGGCGCGCCCGTTGAAGCTCGTCGCCTGGATCGTGGCTGCGGATTCCACGATGCCGTCGAGCACGATGGCGAACGTCTCGCCGAAGTTCCCTGCGGCGTAGTCGTCGAAGATGTCCGCGCCCTCACCCTTGAGCTCCAGGTCCACGGCTGGGCGGCCGAGATTGTCGGAGCCCGGACGGGCCGCGGCGATCTGGTCGCCGCCGAACAGGGCCAGGCTCTCGATATCGCCGCTCGTGAAGGGCGTGTCAGGTGTCGGGTCCATGCCGGCCGGCAGGGGCGAACCCGGGCCCACGGCGCCGGACCAGGCAGCAGGCACGGGCACGAAATAGAGGCGACCCGTGGTGCCCACCAGCTGCTCGATCTCCGCGCGGTCCGCGGCGCCCGGCAGCTCGATGGTGATGCGGTCCGATCCCTGGGTCTGGACGTTGGGCTCCGCGACGCCCGTGGAGTTCACCCGGTTCTCGATGATGGTCCGGGTCTGCTCCAGGACGTCGGCCGTGACGGGCTGACCATCCGTCGGCACGAGGCGGTACTCGCCGCGCAGCCCGCCCACCAGGTCCAGCCCCAGGTTCGGGCAGAACGACGGGCAGCCCGCGGCCGTGGCCTTGGGATTGGGCATCACGCTCGCCACCAGGGCAGCGACGAACACCACGATGATCAGGAGGGGAAGGACCCAGCGCATCGGCCGGGACTCTAGCAGAAGGGCGCGTCCGACGCGGCCGACCGCTCAGCGAACGGCGGCCGCCCCTGGCGACGCGCTCGGCATGGGACACACGGCCGGCTGACAGGCTGGGAGTGGCTCCGCCAGGAGCGGAAGTGCTCCACCGCTCAGGATCGCCACGAGCTCTTCGATCTGCGGCAGGTCGAACGACCCGCTGAGCTGCAGATGACCCTCGAATGCGGTCGCCTGGAGGGTCGCCGCCGATAGGATCACGTCATCGAGGACCAGGGCGATCGTGCCGCCGAAGTGATCGGCGGCCCACGTATCGAAGGCGTCCGCTGCCTGCGCGTCCAGCTGGAGATCCACCGCTGGCCGGCCCAGCTCGTCTTGGCCGACCGCGGCGTTGGCGGTGTGGCCCGGCGCCACGATCACGGGCACCTGCATGTCCGCGGGGATGGGCCCGCCCACCACCACGTCTGCGGCGCGATCGTCAGGGATGCCCAGGATGCGCAACTCCCCCGGCGCGGTCGCGACGCGGGTGACGGCCTCGAGCTGGCCCGGCTGGGCGAGGTCGATGCGGATCCGATCCCCGGGGATGGCGGTCACTGCCGCGTCAGCCGCAGGTAGCGCCTCCAGCCGGGCTTCGATCACCGTCTTCGCCGCCTCCAGTCGATCGGCCGAGAGCGTGCCCTCGTCGGGGTCCCGCAGCTGGACGATGAGGACCGAGACCTCGTCGATGACGCTCGGCGACGCGGGTGCGGGCGACTCTGCGGTCCCGGGCATCACCACAGTCAGGCCGAGGGCGACCGAGAGGGCGAGCGAAACGGCGAGTGACAAGCGGGTCATATGCCCCAAGGATGACACCGCGGCGGCGTGGCGACGAGCGGCACCCGCACCGTGCGATCAGGCGTCGAGGTGCTCCCGGATCCGTGCCGCCATCGCCGGCCCGATGCCCGGCACCGCCGCGATCTCCTCGACCGTCGCTCCTTTGAGGACCTTGGTGGACCCGAAGACGCGCAGCAGCGCCCGCTTGCGCGCCGGGCCGACGCCGGGCAGGTCGTCGAGCGCCGAACGCGTCTGGGCCTTCGCCCGGACCTGGCGGTGGTACGTGATCGCGAACCGATGCGCCTCGTCGCGCAGCCGCTGGATCATGTACAGCGCCTGCGATGTCGCCGGCAGCACGATGGGGTCGCTCCGGTCGGGCAGGAACAGCTCCTCGCGCTCCTTGGCGATGCCGGCCAGGGGGACGTCGTGCAGCCCCAGCTCGTCGAGGACCCCTCGGCCCGCGCTCACCTGCCCCTTGCCGCCATCGATGATGACGAGATCCGGGAGCCGCCAGCGGAGCTCCTCGGCGCTCCCCTCGTCCGAGTCGAGCGCCCGCCGGAACCGGCGCCGCAGCACCTCGCGATGGCTCGCGAAGTCGTCGGTGCCCTCGACCGTCTTGATCCGGAACCGGCGGTACTCCCCGCTCCGGGGTCGTCCCTCCTCGAACACGACCATGCTGCCCACGGTCGAGGTGCCCTGGATGGTGCTGATGTCGTAGCACTCGATACGCATCGGGGGCGCCGCGAGGCCGAGGGCGTTCGCCAGCTCCTCGAGCGCCGCGAGGGTGCGGCCCTGGTCGGCGAGCCAGCGTGCCTGCTCGCGCGCCAGCGTCTCGGCCGCGTTCCGCGATGCCAGGTCCATGAGCGCACGCCCATCGCCCCGGCGGGGCACGTTGAGCTCGACAGCGCCATCGCGGCGGGCACGCAGCAGCTCGGTCAGCTCGTCCGCGTCCGGCAGGGCCATCGGCAGCAGCACCCGGGGCGGCACGCTGCCCGCGGTCGCGTAGTACTGGCGCACGAAGGTGCTGAGGGCCTCATGGTCGGGGCCATCACCGAGGTTCTCGAGCTGGAACACGTCGCGACTGATCGTCTTGCCGTCACGGATCGCGAACACCTGGACCGCGGCCTGGTTGCCGGAGCGTGCGTAGCCCAGGACGTCCAGCTGGCGTCGGGCGAACCCGGCCATCTTCTGGGCCTCCATCGTCCGCTCGATGGCACGCACCTTGTCCCGCAGGGCGGCGGCCCGCTCGTACTGCATGGTGTCGGACGCGATGCTCATGTCCTTGCGGAGCGCCCGGGCGACCTGCTCCTGGCGGCCCTCGAGGAACAGCATCACCTGCTCGATGTCCTCGCGGTACGAGGGCTTGTCGATGGCCTCGATGCACGGGCCCTGGCAGCGCTTGATGTGATACAGCAGGCAGGGGCGGTCGAGGGCACGCACGCCCTCCCGGATGTCGATGGTGCAGGTCCGGAACGGGAACAGCCGGCGGATGAGGTTCATCGCCTCGTCCACGCTGGTCGCGGACGCATAGGGCCCGAAGTACCGGCTGCCGTCGGCCGGCAGCTTGCGCGTCCGCTCGATGCGCGGGAAGTCGTCCTTCAGCGTGACCTTGATGAACGGGTAACTCTTGTCGTCCTTGAGGCGAATGTTGAAGCGCGGCTTGAAGCGCTTGATCAGGTTCGCCTCGAGGAGCAGCGCCTCGGACACCGAATCGACCTCCGTCACCT
>JBEVIK010000106.1:0-3826 GCA_040510715.1 Candidatus Limnocylindrales bacterium | reverse complement strand
AGGAAGTCGGCGTCCGGCTGGTCCCAGTCACCGGCGCCGCCGTTGATGTTGATCCCGGCGGGGCTGACCTCGCGGACGTTCGGCGCGTCCGCCGAGACGATGGCGGGGAGCTGGGCGGCCAGCATCGCGACGGCGACCACGAGCGCGGCGATCCACGCCCGGCGCCCGTGACGACGGGCCCAGGTCCCGTCGCGCATCGCTCCTCCTCTGCGCCCGTGCATCACCAGGACCGCCCAGCCGGCCGTTCGGGCAGGTGCTCCGGTCGAGTGTTCAACAATGGTAGACCCCGGGGCAAACGTCAATGGGACCTACGTGCCTCGCAGGGAGCCCTCGAGCTCAGGTCACGCCACCATCCGCTCGAACGCCCGTCGGCCGATGAGCACGCCGCCCAGCGCGAGCACCGCCATCAGGACCACCCCGGGCACCACGCTCGGATCGCCGAAGCGGCCGTTGAACAGCGCGCGCGCCGCGTCCACGGCGTGCGACAGCGGGTTGATCGAGGCGATGGTCTGGAGCCAGTCGGGCGCCAGCGTCAGCGGCAGCAGCACCCCGGACAGCAGCAGCAAGGGCAGCGTCACGGTCATCAGCAGCGGCGCGAAGGCGTCCTCGTTGCGCAGCTTGAGCGCGAGAGCGTAGGAGATCGATGCCATGAGCAGGCCCATCAGGACCAGCAGCGCCATCACGACGACCAGCCCTTCGAGGCTCACCGAGAGCCCGAACGGGATGGCGACGAGCGCGAGCAGCGAAGCCTGGGCCACGAGGATGAGCACATCCCGCCCAGCCCGGCCGAGCAGGAGCGCGAGCCGGCTCGAGGGCGTCACGCGCATCCGTTCGATGACCCCTTCGCGCATCTCGTCGATGAGCCCGAAGCCCACGAACGCGGCGCCGAACACGGCGAGCTGCACCATCAGCCCCGGGACATAGATGTCGAACGCCTGGCCTGGGGTCAGGCCGTCACCCGAGACAGAGTTCAGGAGCGGCCCGAACAGCACCAGGTACAGGATGGGCTGGGTGAGGCCCACCACCACCCACACCGGGTTGTGGAGGGTCAGCCACATGGCACGCCGGAACTGGAGCCAGGTGTCGCGCAGGAGTGACATCGATGGGGTTCCTTTCGGTGGCTGGGCGCGTCAGGCCGCGTCGCGGAGCGAGCGCCCGGTCTGGCGCAGGAAGACGTCGTCGAGGGAGGGCCGCGCGAGCGACAGGGTGTCGGGCGCGAGGCCCTCGCCATCGAGCAGCCGGAGGAGCGCCGGGAGCGCGGACTCGCCCTTGTCCACGTACGCGCGGACCAGGTGCTCGTCGCGAGTCACCTCGCGCACGAACGGCTGGCGCACGACGAGCGCGAGCACCGCGTCCGTGCGGTCCGGGACCCCGATGGTCACGACGTCGCCGGCGATGCGCTGCTTGAGCTCGTCGGGCGTGCCCTCGGCGACGATGCGCCCGTGGTCGATGATGGCCAGCCGGTCGCACAGCGCGTCCGCCTCGTCGAGATAGTGGGTGGTCAGGAACACCGTGGTCCCCGAGCCACGCAGCGCCGTTATCTCCTGCCACAGGCCTGCCCGTGCCTGCGGGTCGAGGCCGGTCGTGGGCTCGTCGAGGAACAGCAGCGCGGGTCGATGGACGATGCCCATGGCCACATCGAGCCGGCGACGCATGCCGCCCGACCAGGTCCGGGCCGGCCGGTCAGCCGCATCCGCCAGGTCGAGCTGCTCCAGCACCTCGCGGGCCCGGTCGCGCGCCGTTCGGGCATCCATCCCGTACAGGCGGCCCTGCATCTCGAGCTCGCCCCGGCCGGTCATGCCGGAGGCGCTCGAGAAGCCCTGCGCCACATAGCCGATGCGCCGCCGGACCTCGATGGGCTCGGTGCGCAGGTCGTGACCCACCACTCGCGCCTCCCCTGCCGTGGGCGGCAGCAGCGTCACGAGCATCCGCAGGGTGGTCGTCTTGCCAGCGCCGTTGGGTCCCAGGAAGCCGAACACCTGTCCATCCGCGACGGCGAGGTCCACGCCGCGCACGGCTTCCACGGCCTTGGTGCCGGTCCCGAAGCTCCGCGCGAGCCCCCGGGTCTCGATGATGTGTGCCATGCGGTCCGCTCCTGTGTGGCATCCTGCCCGCTATGGGCTTGTGGTTTGATTGCAGAGTCTCTTAGTTGCTAAGATACTTGTCAATATGACCGACCCCGATCGACCTGTCAACGCGCCCCGGACCACCTGGGACGCCTACATCGACCTGGTGCAGCAGAGCGCGCTCCACGCGGAAGCCATGGCCGAGTCCCTTGGCCTCGACACCACGGCCCTCCGGTGCATCGGCTTCATCTCGGGCGAGCCCGGCATGACCCCAGGCCGCCTCGCCGAGCTGACCGGGCTGACCACCGGGGCCGTGACGGGCGTCCTCGACCGGCTGGAACGAGGCGGCTTCATCGAACGGGTCGCCGATCCCTCCGACCGGCGGCGCACGCTCATCCAGGTCGCCCACGCGCAGGGGCCGGTGGGTGGCGCCTACGAGCAGCTCGCGGCGGCCATCGAGGACGTGGCGGCCCGCCTGGACCCCGCCGACATGGCTCGCCTCGCGGACACGCTCGAGGGCTTCCGGGACGCGGTCGCGGCCGATACGGCGCGCCTGCGGGCGTCCACGCGGGGCGGGATGGTGGGCGAGATGTTCCGGACGCCCCTGGGCGATGCACGTGCGGGGCGCCTCGTGTTCGCTTCCAGCGCGCCACGCCTGGCGGTGCGGGCCGCGCCGCTCGGCCCCTCGTCGGAGATGCGAGCCGTCGCGCAGCTCGCCCGCTCGTCATTGCGGCTGGGCAGTGATGTCCAACCCGGCGAGCTCTGCCGTGCCACGTTCTCGGGCCCGACCCCCGAGATGCGCAGCGACCGCGACGGGACGGTGACGTGCCGTTACCGGTCCCGGCTGGATTGGCGCGCGCGCGAGGCGGGCATCGAGCTGACACCCGCGGTCCCCTGGAGCATCGCGATCAGCGGCGGGCTGTCGGCGATGGCCGGTGACCTGCGCGGCCTGCGGCTGCATGCGCTCGACCTGGGTGGCGGCGTGGACGAGCTCGAGCTCCAGCTGCCGGAACCCGACGGCACGAGCCGCATCCGGGTGTCGGGCAGCGCCGGCCGCCTGACGCTGGTCCATCCCAGGCGCAGCGCCGTGCGTGTCGCGATCTCGGGTGGCGCGCGGGACATCCGCTTCGGCAGCCAGCGGATGCGCGACGCGCATGGCGGCCTGCGCCTCGAGACCCCAGGCGCGAGCGAAGCTCCGGACCGGTTCGAGATCGAGATCAGCGGCGGCGTCGAGACCCTCCGCATCGACGAGGGCTGATCAGCCGGTGAGCGGGCGCTCCAGGTGCGCGAGGAACTCGGCGCGGGTCTTGTCGTTGCTCCGGAAGAGGCCCAGGACCGCGCTCGTGGTCATGACCGTGCCGGGCTTGCGGATGCCCCGCATCACCGCGCACAGGTGGGTCGCCTCGATGACCACGCCCACGCCCTTGGGGTCGAGCCGCTCCATGAGCAGGTCCGCGACCTGCTGCGTGAGTCGCTCCTGGACCTGGAGCCGGCGGGCGTACATCTCCACGATGCGTGGGATCTTGGACAGCCCGACCACGCGACCCCTGGGGATGTAGGCCACCGCGGCGGTGCCGAAGAACGGCAGCAGGTGGTGCTCGCACAGGGAGGAGAACGGGATCCCCCGGACCACCACCATCTCGCTGTAGTCCACGTCGAACACGGCGCCGTTGAGCAGCCGTCCGGGGTCCACGTGATACCCCGCCGTGAGCTCGGCGTACATCCGCCGCACGCGCGCGGGCGTGCGTTCGAGACCCTGC
>JBEVIK010000105.1:0-9908 GCA_040510715.1 Candidatus Limnocylindrales bacterium | reverse complement strand
ACCCGGATGCCGGTGACGCCCTGGCCCAGCGGCAGCTCGACGACCGAGCCCGGTCGCAGCGGTGCGGTCGAGGAGGCGTCCCGCCCCAGCAGCTCCGCCGAGACGTTGCCCAGCAGGATGGGCCACGCGACCTGGAGCGGCAGGTCGCTGTCCTCGAGCCGGAACGCGAACACGGTGGTGGGCTGGCCGTCCCGGGTGCCGCTGTAGATGAGCGGCGCATCCGCCGGACCCGGTACCACGACGCGCGCCCAGCCGGGCGTGACCATGCGCTGCGCGCGCCCGACATGGAAGCGGCTCAGGTCCACGTCGCGCAGCAGGGGCTCGTCGGGCGAGGGCGTTCCGGCACCGGGCGCCGCCAGGGTCCCGCTCACCTCGCCCAGCGCCGAGCTCGCGGGCGGCGCGAAGGCGATGGTGGGCGCCTGGGGCAGGGGATCGGGCACGACGCCCTCCAGCACCACCAGATCCCAGGTGCCCTCGCGCGCGGTGCCCGCCTCCCACTCCTGCTCCGTGACCCCGTACAGCTCCACGTCCGGCAGCAGCCCGAGGGCGTTGCGCAGGAACAGGCTCCCATCGCCGATGAGGAGCACGTTCCGGACCCGCTGGTCCGGCACGACCGCCCACGCCCGGTCATCGAGCGCGAGATGGTCCGGCGCGGGCACCCCGGTGGTGGATGTCGCGGCGGTGAGGCGTGCCTCCACGACCCGCGCGTCCGCGGGCAGCTCGTCGATGACCACATCGTGGCGCGTCAGCCCATCGAGCGCGAGGTCACGGGCCGTGAACACGGTGCCGTCGGCGAGCAGCTCGAGCCGGCGGGGCACGACCGATGCGCTCTCGTTGGCGACGCTCACGAACACCTGCCGGCGGAGGCCCCCCGGATCGGCACGCACGGCGAGCGCGGCGATGGCCTGGTTGTCCCGTTCCCGGCCCACGGTCAGCACCGCCACCGGGGCGCTCAGGCGCAGGTCCGGCGGGACGGGTCCGGATGCGTCGGACACCACGAGGATCTGGGAGCCGGTCGCGCGTGCCGCGAGGGCGTCGGCGAGCCGCAAGGCCGCCTCCATGTCACCGGTGCCGACGGATGGCTCGATGGACCCGATGGCCCTGCTCGCCTGGCCCCGGTCGGTGACCTCGTTGGCCACGACGCGGGCCGTGTCGCCGGCCGCGATGACGCTCACCCGGCCGCCCGCCGGAAGCCCTGCCAGGGCATCCGTGGCCGCGCGTCGCGCGGCGTCGAGGCGGTCGAGCGGCACATCGGTCGCGGACATCGACGCCGACGCATCCACCACCAGGACCAGGTCGTGGGCCAGCGCCGCGGGCCGCTCGAGGGCCGGGCGGACGACCACCGCGACGAGCAGCAGCGCGCACAGCAGCTGGAGGAGCAGCAGGAGCGAGCGTCGGAGCCGCTGCCACGGCGAGTTCGCCTCGACATCCCGTACGAGGTGCTGCCACAGGAAGGTCGAGCTCACGTCGCGCTCGGGTCGCCGGAGCTTGAGCATCCACAGGGCAGCGATGACCGGCAGGCAGATGAGCCCGATGAGCCCGAGCGGCGCCAGCAATGACATCTCCGACGGGCCTCGCGCCTACGCGACCACGCGCCGCCGGCGCAGCTCAGCGAACACGAGGTCCGCGAGCGGCAGCGAGCTGGACACGGGCACGTATGCCGCCCCCCGGCGCTGGCACGTGCTCGCGAGCCCGTCCTGCCACGCGGCGAGCCGCTCGCGGTACGCGTCGAGCGTGCCCAGGTCCACCGTCACGTCCACCATCCCGCCGCTCTCCCGGTCGACCAGCCGGAGGTCACCCTCGAGGGGCGGGTCGAGCTCGTCGTCTGACAGCACGTGGATCACCGACAGCTCGCATCGGGTGCCGGCGAGCTCACTGATGGCGCGCTCCGCGCCCGGGTCGAACAGGTCGGACACGAGCACCATCGGCCCGCGCTGGGTCACCTGGGCCGCGTAGTGGCGCGCCGCCGCGGCCAGGTCGGTGGCACCGGGCCGCGCCTCGATCGTCGAGAGGTCGCCCAGCAGGCGCATGATCCGGCCGGTGCCCCGGATGGGCGGCAGCCGGCGCGCGACCCGCCCGCTCAGCACGCCGACACTCACCCGGTCGTACGACGCGAGCCCCACGTAGGCCATCGCGGCAGCCGCGCGCTTGGCCCACACCAGCTTGTCCGGTGAGCCGCCGTCCATCGACGCGGACGCATCGAGCAGCACGTGGACCGTGACGTCCTGCTCCTCGATGAACAGCTTGATGAACAGCCGCTCGAGGCGCGCGTACACGTTCCAATCGAGCGCCCGCAGGTCGTCGCCGGGGGTGTAGTCCCGGTAGTCCGTGAACTCCACCGACTGGCCGCGCTGTGCCGAGCGTCGGACACCCGCCAGCCCCCCGCGGACCGCGCGCCGAGTCGCCAGGGCGAGCCGCTCCAGCTGGCGCAGGAACGCCTCGTCGAAGACCGTCGGGTCGATCGCCGAGGGGAGGGGTTCGGGTCGCCCGGATGTCGGCCCGGTGCCCGGTCCTGGTGTGCTCCCGGACACGTCGGACATGCGGCCGGTCAGTCCACCGAGGGCGGGGCCACCGCGTCGAGCACCGTGCGCACGATGGCGTCGGGCGTGATGCCCTCGGCCTCGCCCTCGAAGTCCCGGATGACGCGGTGCCGGAGCGCCGGGAGGGCGACCGCGCGGATGTCGTCGGTGGCCACGTTGTAGCGGCCGTCCATGAGCGCGTTGATCTTGCCCGCGAGCACCAGCGCCTGGGCGCCGCGGGGCGAGCCGCCGTAACGCACGTACCGCTTGACCAGCTCAGGGGCCCGCGCGCTGTCCGGGTGCGTGGCGGCCAGCAGCGACACGGCGTAGGCGGTCACGTGGGGCGCGATGGGCACGCTCCGGGCGAGGCGCTGCATCGCCACGATCTCCTCGGCCGACGCGACCTTCGACGCGGATGGCTGATCCGCGCCGGTGGTCCGCTCCATGATCGCGATCAGGTCGTCCTCGGATGGGAAGGGCACCCACAGCTTGAACAGGAACCGATCGAGCTGGGCCTCGGGCAGCGGGTAGGTGCCCTCCATCTCGAGCGGGTTCTGGGTGGCGAGCACGAAGAACGGCGGCTCCAGCTTGTGCCGTTGTCGGGCCACGGAGACCTGGTGCTCCTGCATCGCCTCGAGGAGGGCGCTCTGGGTCCGGGGCGTGGCCCGGTTGATCTCGTCCGCGAGGACCAGGTTCGCGAACACGGGACCCGGCTGGAACCGGAACGTGCGGCTGCCGCCCTCGTCCACGAGCACGTTGGTGCCGATGATGTCCGCGGGCATCAGGTCGGGCGTGAACTGGATGCGCGCGAACGAGCAGTCGATGACGTCCGCGATGGTCCGCACCAGCATCGTCTTGCCGAGGCCTGGCACGCCCTCGAGCAGGGCATGGGCGTTCGCGAGCAGGCAGATGAGCACCTGGCGGACGAGGTCGTCCTGGCCCACGATGACCTTGCCGATCTCGGCCCGGATGGCCGCCGAATGGATGGCGAAGGCCTCCACGTCGGCGGATGCCGACCCCTGGACGATCGTCCCTGCCTGGCTCACTGCTGGCCCTCCGATGCCTGGTCGAGCGATGCGAAGTAGTCGCGCACGTAGTCCCGGACATCGACCGGCACGTACGAGTGGTCGATGGCGTCCTGCGCCACCCGCTGGAAGTCGCGATACACGTCGGTCCACGGGACCATCGCCTGGTTGGGATCGCCCGCGCCCTGGCCGTTGCCCTGGGTCTCGGTGCCGCGGCTGCCGGACCCAGCGACATAGCTCGGATCCCCCGGCCGTCCGAGCCGTCCGAAGTCGGCGTACACGGTGTCCTGGTCGTCCGGTTCGCCGAAGGGGCGGTTGGGACGCGTGGGTCCGCTGAAGCTGCCGGACCGGTTGCCGCTGCCCAGGTGTCGGGCGCCGCTGCCGCCACCCGCGCCGAGGCCTTGCCCCTGCCCCTGACCCTGGCCTTGCCCCTGACCCTGGCCTTGCCCCTGGCCCTGGCCCTGGCCTTGCCCCTGACCCTGGCCTTGCCCCTGCTGCCCTGGCTGGCCTTGCTGCCCAGGCTGGCCCGGCTGGCCCGGCCCGGCCGCCGTGAGCGAGCGTCGAGCATCGCCCACTGCCGTGGCCGTGCGCACGAGGCCGCGGGTCCCCTCGACCGCCTGTGCAGCGTTGCCGAGTGCCTCGCCCAGCCGGCCCAGCGCTCCCTGGGCCGCCGTGGCGTCACCGCCCGCGACCGCCTGCGCTGCCTCGTGCAACGCCGCGCGTGCCTCCGGGCTCACCTGGCGAGCGAGTCCGTCGAGCTCCGAGAGCTCACGGGTCAGCGCCGCTCGCTCCTCGGGCGTCAGCTGGCCTACGCGCTCGCCGAGGCGCTCCAGGTCCTGCGCCGCTTCCGGTGGCGTGCCTGATGCCTCCTCCCGCCCGGCCGCCCGTGACAGCTCCCGCGACAGTGCCGAGATCGCCGATGCGCGCTGCTCGGCACCCCGGTCGATCCGCGACCGGAGCCGGTCCTCGAGCGCGCCCATGCGTGCCAGCTGGTCCTCCAGCCCGTCCGGACGTGCCCGAAGCTCGGCCGCGAGCCGGCGCAGCTCCTCGGTGATGGTCTCGCGCTCCGGGATCCGAGCCGGATCGGCCTCGAGTCGCCGGGCGGCTTCCTCGAGACGCTCCGCCTGCGCGGTCGCGACCTCGCGTCGATGCTCCTGGTCGGCGGTGATGGCGCTCCACGGGTCGGGGACCATCGCCGCGCCCACGAGGAGGGCCGCTGCCGCGAGCACGACCACCGTCGCTCGACGCGGCGCGGTGAGCCCGATGGCGCCGGGCTGGACCTGCCCGACGCTGGCGAGGGCGTCCTGGCGCTGGCGCGCCAGGAGCTCGTCCGTGTCCGGGTCGCCGCTCGTCACAGCGCCGAAGGCGACGGCCGTGGACAACCGGTCGGCCAGGCCCTGCCCGCCATCGAGCACGAGCGCGGTCTCCATGTGACTGGGCCGGACGCGGGCCGCGTCGACGACCACGGCGAGCAGCGCGCCCAGCCCGACGGCGAGCAGCGCTGCGGGCAGCCAGTCCACGCGAACGATGCGACCCGCGATCACGAGCACCAGCGCGACCAGCAGCGCGACGGCGCCGATGCGCAGCGCATCGCGCACCACGCGCCGCAGCCACAGCCGTCGCTGGAAGCGACGCAGCCGATGGGTCAGCTCCGTGACGGTCGGGTCGAGGATGGCCGGAGCCGGAGGCTCGATGGGTCCGCTGGTCGGGTCGTGGGACGTCGTCATGATGTTGCCTCGGGCGACGGTTCGGTCACGATGGGCGGGCTTCCCGTCCCGCGACGGCGGAGCCGGAGGTGCAGACGTCGGGTGGGCGCCACGAGTTGCGTCGCGAGGAGCGTCAGCACGATGCCGAGGCCCACGAACGCGGCGGCGTTGCGCGGCCAGAAGGTGTCGCGCGGGAACCCGAGGCTCGCGATGGGCTGGTCGGCGGGGTCGATCTCGATGGGCTTGACGCCGCCCACGTCCGCCACGGCCCGGAACACCACCCCTCCTGCAGGGATCTCTTCCATGTCGTCGATGAGGATCTGCCGCTCGTCCCGCACGTCGCCCTGTCCGCCGAAGAACGGGGTGTGGGTCACCGCCCCGACGTAGTCGCACGTGTATCGCTCGTAGCCACCCGGTGCGGTGGTGCAGATGAGGTCCATGGCACCCACCAGCGGGTTGAGCCACAGCAGCGCGTCAGGACCCCGGTTGGGTGTCCGGATGGTGGTGATGCCGGTCTGGGAGCGGCTCGTGGTGGTGCCCAGGACGCTCCACAGCGCATGGACCGGGATGGTCCCCAGCGCGAGCACCAACACGACGACGGACGCGAGGACCGTTGCCGCCTGCGTCCGGCGCACCAGCGCGGACAGGAACAGGCCGATGGCGCCCATCCCGAAGGCCAGCGTGAACAGCAGCACATACGCACGCAGGACGTCCTCGGGCCCCACGGAGCCGAACACGAACACGAGCGACATGAGCGGTACCGACGCCACGATGAGCACCAGCACCCAGGCGAGGGCGGAGATGAGCTTCCCCACAACGATGCCCAGCGTGGAGAGCGGCGTGGTCACCAGCAGGTCGAGGGTCTGGTGCTCCCGCTCGGAGCTGATGGCACTCGCGGTGAACGCCGGCGCGAGGATCAGCACGAGCAGCGTCTCGAGCAGCAGGATGCCGCTGAACAGCGTGTGACCCACCCTCGCCGAGAGCGCGAACCCGGGCGACACCCCGCCGATCGACCCGAACCCCTCCTCGTTGTTGCGCATCCGAAGCACCGCGTCCAGCTCGGCCTCGCGCTGGAGGTAGGCATAGATGCCGAAGGCGATGGCCGCGAGAAGCACAAGGTAGATGGTGAGGATGACGAACGCCCGCCGGCCGCGCATCCTGCCGCGCAGCTCGCGGCTGGTGACCGCGGTCACGCCGTGGGCGAAGTCGGTGACCGGCGACAGCAGGCTCACGCGGCCATCCCTCCTGTATCCGGCTCCTGGACCTCGGGTCCTGGCTCCCGGAGCTCGGTGACCTGGAGGAACAGCTCCTCGAGGTCGCTCACGGCGGGCGCGAAGCCGGCGATGGGGTGCCCGTTCCGGACCAGCCGGCCCAGCAGGGCGGCCATGTCCACCTCGTCGCCCGGCACGCCGATCTCGATGCGTCCGTCCGGCAACGTCGTCGCCGACGTGACCGATGGGTCGGCGGCCAGCGCGCGCTCGGCGGCGGCGACCTGGTCGGCGTCGCCCGCGACGGTCACCCGGAGCACTGCGCCGCGCCGCAGCCGGCGCTCGATCTCGCTGACCTCGCCGTGTGCCAGCACGCGCCCGTGATCGATGATGGCCACACGGGTGCACAGCTCCTCGAGCTCGGGGAGGATGTGGCTGCTGATGAGCACGGTCTTGCCCATGTCGCGCAGCTCGCGGATGAGCTCGCGCAGCTCGATGCGCGCTCGCGGGTCGAGGCCGGATGCCGGCTCGTCCAGCAGCAGCACCGGCGGGTCGTTGACGAGCGTGTGGGCGAGGCACAACCGCTGCTGCATGCCCCGCGACAGCGACTGGACGTAGTCATCGCGCTTGTGGGCCAGGCCCACCAGCTCCAGCAGGTCGCCGATGAGCCGCTTGCGTCGCGAGCCGGGGATGGAGTAGCAGCGCGCGAAGAAGTCGAGGTACTCCCACACGCGCATGTCGTCGTACACGCCGAAGCTGTCGGGCATGTAGCCGATGACACGCCGGACCCGATCGGGATCGCGCCGGATGCTGTGGCCCATGATCCAGGCGTCGCCGGACGATGGCACCAACAACGTCGAGAGCATGCGCAGGGTGGTCGTCTTGCCGGCTCCGTTGGGACCCACGAGCCCGAGGATCTCGGAGTCCTCGACCGTCAGGTCCACCCCCGATACCGCGACGGTGCGGCCGTACCTGCGGGTGAGGCCCTCGATGCGGATGGTCTCGGTCATGCCATCGCCTCGATGCGCGCCGAGAGCGTGAACCAGACCCCCTGGTCGGGCATCCGATTGATGAACCGGATGCGCACGGCGCCCGCCCCGTCGAGGTAGCGCTCCGGAGACACGATGCGCATCTCGCGGCCGCTCATCGGCGCCTCGAACTCGACCCACAGCCCGGTGGTGTGGTCGAGCAGCTGGAACGCGGGCACCTGGGTGTCGATGCCTTGCACGGGCACCCCGCCCTCGGGGGGCGGCTCCTCGCCCTCGGTGGTGGGCAGGATCATGGGGTCGTCCTGCGCGGGCTGTCGGTCGGCGGACAGCGGCTCGACGTCGAGGCCGCGGCCCGTCAGCAGCCTGCTGCCATCCTGGCCGATGGTCAGCCCCAGGTAGGTCGGCACGGCACCGTCGAGGGCGACCATGGGTCGCAGCTCCGCGGTCAGCCAGCCGGAGCCCAGCGACCAGGACCCGGATTCCTCCCAGACCTCGTTGGTATGGATCTCGAGGGTGCTCCGCGCGATCAGCGGGTCGGTGAGGATGACCTTGCCGTCGAGCGCCGTCGCGGCGGGCATGAGATAGAGGGTGTCGCCCTCCTGTCGCGCAGGCGAGCCGGTGCCGACGTCGAGGGTGGGTCCGGGCCGGAAGGCGATGATCACCGGGTTGGCCTGCAGCCCGCCCGTGCCCAGCGTGTTGCGGTACCCGGTCACCTGGTCAAGCACCGCTCGGCGGACGAGCGCGGTCGTGTCGCCGGGCGCGGCGGTCGGGATGACCATCGTCGCGAGTCGCTCGGTGCGGCTGAGCCGGCCACCGAGATCGAGTCGGACGTCGGCGGTCTCACCGGGCGCCAGGGTGGGGATCAGCGTCGCCTGGCCGCCCCACGTGACCGCCACCGACTCGAGCGCCTCCTCGGAGCGGTTGGTGAGCGTCCCCTCGAGCACCCCGTCGCGGTAGGTCAGGTCGGCGTCCACCTGGGGGGACTCCACGGGCGCCTCGGCCCGGAACGCGCGCATCACCCCGAAGCCCACCTCGTAGCCACGCAGCCGTGACGACTCGCCGCCCACGACATCGAGGGGAGTGCCGCCGCTACCGCCCATCGCCATGTAGTTGGGGTTGGCCAGGAGGGCGTCGTCGCCGACCGTCACGTCGAACGTCCGGCGGTTAGGCGAGAAGATGCCCACGTATGCCTGTGCGATGCCCCGGTCGGTGCCCGCCGCCGCCCGCACGATGGCCAGCTGGTCCACGATCACGTCGGTGCCCTTGAGGCCCATGCCCACCACGTAGGTGCCGACGCCGAACACGAGCACCAGCACGGGCATCGTGACCCACGCCCATTCGCGCCGGTCGATGCGCCGGAGCACGAGGTAGTTGATGGGTCCGATGAGTGCGATGTACACCGCCAGCAGGCCGAACAACAGGCCGAGGTCCGGCAGCGCGACCGCGGGCAGCGAGTTGAGGGCGGCCACGATCTGGTTGTCGTCCTGGAGCACGAGCGGGTTGAGGGCCTGCCCCGAGAGCGGTCCGATCGCCTGCCGCCACATGCCGCTGACGCCGGGGGCACCGGCGACCGAGGGCGTGCTCGGGTCGATACCCAGCACCACGACCTGGCCCTGGCCCACGGGGACCTGGGCCGCGATGGGACGACCGTCGCTCCACGCCGTGACACTCCCTCGGACGAGATCGCCCGTGAGCGCCGGCACGGGTGCCGTGCCCGTGGGCAGCGCACCCACCAGGGGCTGCAGGTCGCTCGCGGGAACATCGATGGTCGATGCCGGGACGTACGGCAGGAGATCCTCGGGAAGCCCGTCCACCCCGGCGAGCCCGGCCTGGCCGCCCACGACGACGAGGCGACCGCCCGCGCCGACCCACGTGGTGAGGGCGTCGAGCTGCTCGCGCGTGAGGCGGGCCGGGTCGACATCCTGCCAGACCAGGCGGTCGATGACCGCCCAGGCCTCTGCACGCGGCGGCAGGTCCTCGGGAGCGATGGTCACGACGCGCGCGAGGACCTGGCCCTGGGCGGTCGCGATACCGCGGACACCCGGCGCGATGGCCTCGGGTCGCTCGGCGACGACGAACACGTTCGTCGTGTAGGCCTCCATGGAGGTCAGGTTCATGCGCTGCTCGACGAGGGTCGCGGCGTCGCTGACGAGGCTCGCCGTGAGCCGCCCGCCCGCCCAGGACGGCTGGGTGTAAAGCAGGTGATCCTGTCGGGCGCCCGTGGGCAGCTCGACCTCCACGGAGTAGCGCGAGCCTTGCTGGGCACCACCCGTCAGGCGCAGCTCACCGAGGACGGCGGGTCCGTCGTTCTCGAGGTGGACCTGGACACCCACCCACGAGCCGGGCCGCACGTGGCCACCCAGGAGTGGTCGCGCGGTCAGGCGCACCAGCGCGGGCTCCCCGGAGGCGACCGGGGCGGCGCTGGTTGGCTGGGCGGCTGCGGGCAGGGCACCCAGCAGGA
>JBEVIK010000104.1:0-5768 GCA_040510715.1 Candidatus Limnocylindrales bacterium | reverse complement strand
TGGCCGCCGTCGTCGGAACGACCGTGAAGCTGGTCGCCTATCGACGGGGCTTCCAGGCCGGTGGGTAAGCCCACGAGGGTCAGCAATCAGATCCGGCGCCTGCGATTCGAGGCCGGGGAGATGACCCAGGCCGAGCTCGCCCAGCGGGTCGGGGTCACCCGCCAGACGATCATCGCCATCGAGCAGGGTCGCTACTCGCCGTCCCTGGAGATGGCGTTCCAGATCGCGCGCGCGTTCGACGTGACCCTCGACGACGTCTTTCGATACGAGTCACCCGAAGGAGACACGACATGACCACCCCGACCACCACCGATCGCGGTCGCCGGGCGCCACTCCCGCCGCGCTGGGTCATCCGCACCTTCTGGACGTTCCATCGCGGGGTCTTCGCCCTCTCGCGCGGCCGGATAGGTCTCCGTGGCCAGACGCCCAAGCGGTGGGGGATGATGCGGCTCAAGACGATCGGCCGCCGCTCGGGCACCGAGCGGCATGCCATCCTCGGCTACTTCGAGGACGGTCCGAACCTGGTCACCATGGCCATGAACGGCTGGGGCGACGCGGAACCGGCGTGGTGGCTGAATCTCCAGGCGCGCCCCGACACCACGGTCGAGCTGGCCGACGGCCCGCGCGCGGTCCGGGGCCGTGCGGCCACACCGGAGGAGCGGCCCCGCCTGTGGGCGCGCTGGGGCGACTACGACGGCGAGCAGGCGCTCGCGAGCTGGGCAGCGCGCCGATCGCGGGAGACCGCGGTCGTCATCCTCGAGCCGCGGGCCCCAGTCGACTGAGCACCCGGAGGAAAGTCAGGCGCTACCCCACGCCGGGGGCGTAGCCGCCAGCGGGCGCCGTGCCTTGCCGAAACGTCCGCCAGCCGGCGAGCGTGACGGCGCCCATCCCGAACAGGGCGATCAGGGCGCCCGCGAGGGGCACGATGCTCAGGATGGTGGCCACGATGAGCCCGATGGTCACACCCAGGTAGGGCCGGCGCTCTGGCGCGGGTCGGCCGCTGGTCCGAAGGATCCACTCCCCGATCCAGATCGACGCTACCAGCCAGCCGAGGAACATCAGCGCCGGCCACACGAACAGCAGCAGCACCACGCCCACGGGCAGCAGCACCACCGTGACCATGAGCAGGACCGCGATGATGGGCGGCAGGAACAGCATCGCGAGACCCGCGCCGAACGTGCGGACCGGCTCGCTGGAGATGAGCCATTCCGCGCTCCGTACCTGGCGCGCCCCGAACGCCGCGAGCGCGAGGCCCGCGGCCCAGGCCACGATCGTGAACGCGATCCATGCCAGCAGCCCCAGCACCCCGACCGCGATGCCGATGCCAACGAGGTCTCCGGTCATCGATCGCACGTCGCCACCGACCGTCGCGCCCGGATCCACCGTGACCGTGCTGCGGAGCTCAAGGACGTCCCCGGTGACGGTGCTCCCAGCGTCGATCCGGGCAGTCCCGTTCACGACGGCCAGGGTCCCGACCGTGCCGCCGGCCAGCGTGACGGTGCCGTTCACCACCGTGACCACCGTCACGGTGCCCTCGATGCGCGCGTCGCCGTCCACGACAACCACGACCTCTGCCGCTTCGCCCGCAGGCACTGCCAGGTCACCGTTGACGGTCACCAGCACACGCCCATCGAAGCGCTCGTCGCCATCCTGGGCAACGGCCGGCGTGGCGAGCAGCATGAGCAGGATGACCAGGGACAGAACGGGTGCCCACAGGACTCGCGGCATCGTCAGGACCTCGCGCTGGACGGGCCATCCGTAGGCGCTGTTGCCCGTCGCGCGCGCCACGATGGCACGGATCGAACGGCACCGCGGCAATCATCCTGCAGGCCCGGCAGTGGGTCAAACCCGGGCGCGGGCCCACAGCTCGTCAGGGTCAGGCTCGTTCGAGGCTCGCGCCGTAGCTCGCACCGCGGTCGGTCACGCTCGAGGCCGCGATGGCACCAGCGATGACCCGGTCCACGATCGCGGCGGCGTCACGCCCGACAGCCCCGAGCAGCGACGACGCGATCGCCCGCTGGAATGGCAGCCCGACGAAGAAGAGCCCGGGTGCGCCATCGACGACGCCCTCGTGTTCGTCCGGCCAGCCGTCGTCCCGGAGGATGGGGAGGTCGATCCAGGAGTAGTCGCGGCGCCAGCCCGTGCACCAGATGACGTTCGCCGTGTCGATGGCCTGGCCGTCATCGAGGAGGGGCAGGCCGTCTAGCACCGCGACGACACGACCGACCCGTCGCTCGATGCCGGCGGCCTGTACCCGGTCAGGCCTGGCCCGTTCCACCGGGTGGCCTCGATAGCGAGCCACCGAGCGGACCTTGCGTCCGATGGGCGTGTGGATGGTCAGGATGTGGTTGGCCCCGAACCAGATGAGCGGATCAAGCATCCGTCCGAGCCGCCCGTCAAGGTCCACCGGGAAATGGCCGGTGTCGGGGCCGATCAGCGTCGTCGGGTGCGTGCCGGCGACATCGAGGGCGATCTCGCCGCCCGAGTTGGCGGCCCCGACCACCAGGACCGGGCCGTCGCGGAGCTGCGACGGCCGCCGGTACTGGCTGGAGTGCAGCTGCAGGATCGCCGGGTGCAGCTCGCCCGCGAAGTCCGGGAGGCGTGGTGTATGGAAGGCGCCGCTGGCGATGACCACCTGCCCGGCTTCCATCGCCTGGCCGTTCGCGACCACCTCGAAGCCACCGCCCCGCTCCGAGCGTGAGACCCGCTCGACATGCGTCCCGAGCCTGATGGGCAGCTCGAACTGCGTGGCATACGCGGCGAGGTAGCCGGCGACCTCATCCTTGGTGGGGAACCCGGTCCTGGGGCCCGGGAACGGCATCCCCGGGAGCCCGCTGTAACGCCGGGCCGTGAAGAGGCGGAGGCTGTCCCAGCGGTTCCGCCAGCTGTCGCCGACCTGGTCCGCGGCATCGAGGATCACGAAGCGGATCCCGCGCCGGGCCAGGTGGTACCCGGTCGCCAGGCCGGCCTGCCCGCCACCGATCACGACGACCTCGTGAGACTCATGCACCACGTCGCTGGTCATGGCGTCGACTCCGCTAGCTGTCCGGACTGCTCGGTTCCGAGGTCGCCCGATGGACTCGGTCGGCGCGTCGACCCTACGGCGACGGAGTCCCGCACCGCATCGACCGAACCATCCAATGTTCGGTCGGCGGTCACGTGGGTAGGACTGTGTAGAGTGCTGGGCGACGTTGACTCGTGGTGGATCGGACCATGTCAACCCACTCCGCGCAGATGGACCATCTCGATCGGGGCCGCGAAGCGTACGAGGGCCTCGAGTGGTCCACCGCGTTCGAGTCCCTGTCCGAGGCCGATCGTCTCCAGCGCTTGGATCTCGACGACCTCGAGCGCCTCGCGATCGCCGCGTCCATGCTCGGCCGCGAGGAGGTCCTCCCGGTCACGGAGCGGGTCCACCGCGAGGCCCGCCGGGCCGGCAAGGTCCGGCAAGCCGTTCGGGCTGCCTTCTGGCTCGGGATGGAGCTGGGCGATCGCGGCGAGTGGTCCCGCGCCGGCGGCTGGTTCGCCAAGGCCGCGCGGGAGCTCGACGAGAGCGGTCTCGACGCGGTCGAGCGCGGCTACCTGCTCCTGCCGCGGGGGATCCAGAGCGTCGCGGAGGGCGATGCCGAAGCCGGCCTTGCGACGTACGACGAGGTCATCGCGATCGGTGAGCGGTTCGCTGACGCCGACCTCGTCACCCTTGGACGGGTCGGTCGGGGTGAGGCCATGATCGCGATGGGTGATGCCCGCCGTGGCATGACCCAGCTGGATGAAGCGATGGTCGCCGTGATCGGCGACGAGGTCGCGCCGATCATCGCGGGGCTCGTGTATTGCAGCGTGATCACGGCGTGCCAGGCGACGTTCGACGTGCGCCGGGCACAGGAGTGGACGGCGGCCCTGACGACGTGGTGCGAGCGCCAGCCCGACATGGTCCCCTTCCGTGGCCAGTGCCTCCTCTCACGCGCCCAGCTGATGCAGCTTCGCGGCCGCTGGAACGACGCGGAGCGCGAGGCGTGGCTCGCCAGCGAGCGCCTGCAGGCACAGCGGATGGATCGGGATACCGGTGAGGCCATCTACCAGCAGGCCCAGATCCGCCGGCTGCGCGGCAGGTTCGCCGAGGCCGAGGGAGCCTACCGCCGGGCCAGCGAGCTCGGTCGATCGCCCGAACCAGGGCTCGCCCTGCTGCGCCTGGCACAGGGCCGGGTCGAGACCGCCGAGGCCATGATCCATCGGGCCCTTGGGGAGGCGAAGGACCGGCCGGGGCGCGCCTGGCTGCTCGAGGCCGCGGTCGAGATCGCGCTGGCCACCGGGAACGTCGATGCCGCCCGTCACGCGGCCATGGAGCTGGGCTCGATCGCCTCGGCGTTCGGCGCCCCGTTCCTCGAGGCGGTCGCGTGGCGGGCCGAAGGCGCCGTGTTGCTGGCGTCGGACGACGCGGACGGTGCGCTGGTCGTCCTTCGACGATCGCTTGGAGCCTGGCAGGGGCTGGACGCCCCGTTCGAGGCTGCTCGGGTGCGGGTGCTCATCGCGCAGGCGTGCCGAGAGCTCGGTGATGCCGATGGCTCGGCCATGGAGGCCGACCACGCCCGTCGGGTGTTCCGAGAGCTGGGCGCAGGGCCGGACCTGGGTCGCGCGGAAGCCCTGCTCGCTCAGGGGGTCGACCGGGCGCCCGGCGGGCTGACCCGGCGCGAGCTGGACGTGCTCCGGCTCGTCGCCTCGGGCGGGACGAACCGCGCCATCGCCGCCGAGCTCGTGCTCAGTGAGAAGACCGTGGCACGGCACCTGAGCAACATCTACACGAAGCTCGCCATCTCGTCGCGCGCGTCCGCGACGGCGTACGCGTACGAGCACGGGCTGGCTGCCGGGAACCTGCCCGCGGTCGCGCCCTCGTCGAGCGATCGGCCCGACACGAGCGGCCCGCCCGAGTAGATGGAGGGGCGTGACCGGCCCGCTAGGGTGCGCCGGTGTTCTTGGCTCCGGGCCGGACCGTGGGCTCGTGCCACTCGCCGTCACATCGACCGCCGAGTGACAGGCGACCTCCGGTAGCCACGTCGCGAGTGACCCCGCAGGCGCCGCAGATCGCGACCGCCCGTGAGCCGTCGGTGCTCGCGGTCGCCGCGAAGGTCCATCCGTGTCGTTTCGAGCCGGTGTATTCGCTCATCGTCACCTCCTTGACTGCTGACCACAGCGCATCGTAGTCCGGTCTGGTCCAATGACCGGCCCGGAGGAGCGGCGTATGGGTCCGATGCACCGGGAAACGCGTGCAGATCCCTGCCGGGCCTGTCGAATCAGGTCGCGCTCGTTCGTCCATGGTCGACGTCGGCATCGACGAACCAGCGGGAGAACGATGATGGGCAACCCGATCGTGCACTTCGAGATCCGGTCAGCCGACCCGAACGCCACGCGCGCGTTCTACGGCGAGCTGTTCGGCTGGGACTACCCGCCCGGCGGCGTGCCGGACTACACCTACGTGGACAGCGGTGTCCCGACCGGCACCATCCCCGGTGGCATCAGCCCGCTCCAGGGCGGGAAGCCCATGGTCACCGTGTACGCAGGGGTCACCGACGTCTCCGCAGCCCTGACCAAGGCCGTGTCCTTGGGCGGCACGATCGTGCAGCCGGCGACGAGCGTGCCCGGCGTCACCTTCGTGCTGTTCGCCGATCCGCAGGGCTTCGTGGTCGGTGTCGCCTCGGATGACACCCACGTCTGAGCCCATGTTACGTTGGTCCGGGCGTCATCGCAGGTCAGCTCAGATGCCCGGACCGTCCCTG
>JBEVIK010000103.1:0-9398 GCA_040510715.1 Candidatus Limnocylindrales bacterium | reverse complement strand
TCGCCGACGACGAGCGGCCGGTCCTGACGGCGGAGCTTCCGGTGGCGGCCCTCGATCGCGATGCACTGGGTACGGCGCTCGCGAGGCTGGTCGCGGTGTGCGACCTGCTGCTCATCGACTCCGCTCGCTGGCTGGAGCCCCCGGGCGGCCGCAAGGGCGCCTGGCCCCCCACGCCTCCGGCGTCGCCGACCCCCTTGCTGGAGCGCTACGCCGACCGGCTGGGAGAGCTCGCGACGGCGGGCAGCGGCCCACGCGGCGAGGAGCCCGACGGCCCCGAACCGGCTGATACACTCGGCCGACCCTGAAGGGGAGGAGGGAGACACCACCGCGCGATGGAGCGTCCGACCATGCTGCGCCGGGTCCCATCGCGGGCCATCGTCACCGGGGATTCGGCTGACGTCTACTTCGCGCGCGCCGAGGAGATCCTCGCGCACGAGGGGCTCGATCCCGTCGTGGTGATGGAGGTGTTCACCCGCCAGGAGGCCGTCCTGTGCGGCATCGACGAGGCCAAGGTGCTGTTGGCGCACGTGCTCGCCGACGCGCCCCCCGAGGACGCGGTGCTGGTCGAGGCACTCGATGACGGCGACACCTGCCAACCCCGCGAGGTCGTGCTGAGGATCCGTGGCCGCTACCGCCGCTTCGGGCTGTACGAGACCGCCATCCTCGGCATGATCGCCCAGTCCACGGGCTGGGCCACCGCCGCGCGGGAGTGCGTGGAGGCGGCCGGGCCCGACCCGGTCATCAGCTTCGGGGCGCGGCATGTCCATCCCGCCGTCACGGACGCGCTCGACTACGCGGCCATCGTGGGGGGCTGCGTGGGTGCCTCGACCCCGGCCGGGGCGCGTCTCGCCGGGCTGCGACCCACCGGCACCATGCCCCACTCATTGGTGCTCATCTTCGGAGACACCGTGCGGGCGGCCGAGGCGTTCGACCGGACGCTCGGGCCGGACGTGCCGCGCATCGTGCTCGTGGACACCTTCAAGGACGAGGCCGAGGAGGCCCTGCGGGTCGCGCATGCCCTGGGCGACAAGCTGTACGGCATCCGGCTCGACACGCCCTCCGAGCGCGGACGGGTGACCGCCGACCTGGTGCTCGAGGTGCGCGCCCGGCTCGACCAGGCGGGCTTCGGGCACGTGCGCATCATCGTCTCGGGTGGCCTCGATCCGGAGCGCATCCGGCACTTCAAGGATGCCGGCGCACCGGTCGATTCGTTCGCGGTCGGCTCGTACATCAGCGGCGCGACACCCATCGACTTCACGGGCGACCTCAAGGAGATCGAGGGCACGCCCATCGCCAAGCGCGGCCGCATCCCGGGGGTCACCCCCAGCCCGCGGCTCCGACCGGTGGACCTCGACGAGTGGCGGCCCGCCGCCGGCTGACGGCACCGGTGCCCAGTGCCGAACGTGGGGACGAAGGCTGTGCCCGACCCACGCGGGTGCCGCCCGCGGCGGTCGGTAGGGATCGATAGCCGCTGGTCACCCTTCGGGTCCGGGCACCAGACCGGGCGCTGGACCGGGCACCGGACTCGGCGCCTCTCGCCGTCGAGACCCTGAACGTCGTGCTCGGATCCGGGTGCCTTGTGACCGACGAGCACGAGTGCGGCAGCGCTTCGTCGGTCGGACCCGCTCGCATCTGCGCACTCCGACCGGCCAAAGGGTCCTCACGGGCGTTCGTTCGCGGTGACGGCCGATCCGTCGGTCGTAGAGCATCTCGAACCGAGCACGCCCGACGAACTGCTTCGCGCCCGAAGCTGTTTCGTCCCGAGCCTACGTTCAGCCGGGGTCGACCTCGCCCGCGTCGATCAGCCGCTCGAGCCACATCATGCCCACCAGCGACTTGGCGTCCTCGAGCGTCCCATCGGTCGCCCAGCCCACGGCCACCTGCCAGGGCACGCGCTCGACGCGTAGCCGCTCGTCCTCGTCGGGAACGTGGCCCGCGATGGGCGTGACATCGGTGGCCAGGTACAGGTGCATGTACTCCTGCGCGAAGCCGGGTGCCGTGTAGAACGCGCCGAGATGGCGCCACGACCCGGCCGCGCAGCCGGTCTCTTCGCCCAGCTCGCGGGCCGCCGCGAGCGCCGGATCCTCCGTGGCGCCACCGGGACCACGCTCCAGCGTGCCGGCCGGGATCTCCACGAGCACGCGCCCGGCCGGCGACCGGTACTGATGGACCATCAGCACCCGGCCATCCTGGATGGCCACGACGGCCACCGCGCCCGGGTGCTCGATGATGTCGCGCGTGTGCTCCCGCCCATCGGCATCCAGGACGGTGTCGACGCGTACGGAGAGGTAGCGTCCGGTGTGGATGGGGCGGGATGCGATGGTCGTCTCGACCAGCTGTTCGTCGTCCATGCCCGGAGCATAGGCGCCCCGAACGACGCCGGATCCGTGACGCAGTAGCCCATCGGGCGGTACCCGGGGAGTACGGAAAGGCTATGGAGGGTCCGGTGTGGTCGGACGAAGATGGCGCACGTCGGATCCACCGACAGGGACGCAACCCACGATCCCAGACCACTGACACGACTGGAGCCCAACAGATGTCGCGCACCAAGAGCTTCGCGCTTCGGCTGGCCGGCCTGGCGGCGTTCGCCCTGGTCCTGGCGGCCCCGTTCCGCTGGTACTGAACCGAGACAGCTGACCGGACCGGCCGCGGTACTCAGCCGCCGCGGTCGTCACCCGGTCGAGTAGCACCCCGCGCGGCGCGCCGTTCCGGCGCGCCGTTGGTGCATCCGCTGCACCCCGTCGTCGCCATCCCGGGCGTGGCCCGGGGATGACGACACGCGTCCTCCTCCGACTCGCCTGATCCAGAAGGGACCGACCTCCCGATGCTCCTGCTCTATGCGATCGCCGCCGGACTGCTCGCGGGTTCCGTGGCTGGCGGTCGCATCGCTGCGCTCGCCGACCTCCACATCCGGTGGCTGGGCGTGGCGGTCGTGGGACTCGTCTTCCAGCTCGTCCTGTTCCATCCGCTGGTCGCCGAGCGCGTGGGTGACCTCGGCCCGGTGCTCTACGTGGCTTCCACCGTGTTGGTGTTCGCGGCGCTCCTGCGCAACCTCTCCCTCCCGGGGCTGCCCATCGTCGCACTGGGCGCGGCACTCAACCTGCTGGCGATCCTCGCCAACGGTGGCGCGATGCCCTCCGACCCGGGTGCGTGGCTCACGCTCACGGGCGTCGCCGCTATCCCCACCGACGACTTCACCAACTCCGCGCTCATGGGCCCCGGCACCGCGCTGCCGTGGCTGGGCGACGTGTTCGTGCTGCCGCGACCCATCCCGCTGGCCAACGTCTTCTCGGTCGGTGACGTGCTCATCGCGATGGGCATCGCCTGGTGCGTCGCGCGATCGATGCGCCAGCCCGACGCTGCGGCCTGGCGGCGCGCCACGGTCGCCGCACCGGCCGCGAGGTGAACCACCCCGACATCGCCCGCCTGCTCGACGAGCTCGCCCGCGCCGTGGCCGCGGATGCGGGCCTGGGCCTGTTCCTCGCCGACACCGAGGACGCGCTGGGGCTCGTGGCGACGCATCCGGTGGACGCTCACGAGCGCAGCGGCGGCTCCTGGCTGAGTCGGGCCGTCGGCCGCCCCGCCGTGGGTCGGCGTCCCCGGCTGGGCCTGCAGCGGGGCGGGGACGACGACCCGCGAGAGCAGCTGCTGATGGTCATCCCGGACGGCAGGGGCGGGGTGCTGGTGATGGGCAGGCGCGACGGCGAGCCGTTCAGCGCCCAGGACCGCGCGATCGCACGCCTCTACGCGCGGCAGCTGGCGGTGGAGCTCACGGGCACGGCCGTGGAGCGGGCCGTCGGGCCTGCCGGTCCAGCGTGGCGCGCCCAGCTGCAGCTGGTCCAGTCCATCGCATCCCGCCTGACGCGCCTGACGACCATCGAACGCATCGGCGAGGCGATCTGTGCCGAGACGCGGCGGGTCGTGCCGTATGACAACGCCCGGGTGTACGTGCTGGCACCCGACGGCGTGACCCTCGAGGCCGTCGCGTTCAGCCATCACGCGACGGAGTACGCGGGCGAGACGGCCGACGGGCTGCGCCTGCGGCTGGGCCAGGGCATCACCGGCTCCATCGTCGAGACCGGGCAGGCCGTGGTGGTCGCCGATGCCCAGCATCACCCTGCCGCCATCCCGGTGCCCGGGACCGAGTTGATCCAGGAGGCGCTCCTGGTCGTGCCGCTGGTCTACGAGGGCATGCCCCGCGGCGCCATCGTGCTGTGCCGGCTGGGACGCGAGGCGTTCCGCCAGGACGAGCTGCGGCTCATCCAGGTGCTCGCCGACCAGGCCGTGGTGGCGGTCGAGAACGCGCGCTCGCTGGCGCTCCGGGACCGGATGCTCCACGAGCTGCAGGCGCTGCTCGAGATCAGCCGCGCGGGCGCGGACGAGCATGACGAGCGGGAGCTCGCGGGCCTCGTCGGGGACATCGTGCTGCGCACCTCGCGCGCCGACGCAGCGGTCATCTCACGCTGGGACGAGTCGAGCGCCCTGCTGGAGGTGCTCGGCCAGGTGGGCCATCTCGGCGGGTCCGTGGATCGGTCGCGCGTGGACATGACCGGGCTGCCCAGGCTGCGGCAGGTGCTGCTCGAGGGGACGCCACACCTGGTCCGCTCGAGGAGCAGCCGCGTGGACAGCGGCGCACAGGGGCTGCTGCGTCGCATGGGCGCCCGGCAGGTGCTGCTGCTGCCGCTGGTCGCGAGCGGTCGGACCATCGGCTTGCTGGAGCTCTACCTGGTCTCGGACGAGCGGGTCGTAACGGCGCGCGAGGTGGAGGTCTACGGGACCATGGCCAGCCATGCGGCGGCGGCGCTCCAGAACGTCCGGCTGATGCGCCAGCTGCGCGAGGCGGCCGACATCGACCAGCTGACGGGCATCCACAACAACCGCTACCTGCAGGACCGCCTCAACCAGGAGGTGGCACGCTCGATGCGCACCGACACGCCCCTGAGCGTGCTGCTGCTCGACCTGGATGGGTTCAAGACCATCAACGACGAGCACGGGCACGCGGACGGCGACCGGGTGCTCCAGAACGTGGCCGCCACGCTGCGGCTCGCGGTACGCGCCAACGACATCGTGGCGCGGTACGGCGGCGACGAGTTCGTGGTCGTGATGCCCGAGACGGATCTCGAGGCCGCGCGCCAGGTCGCGGACCGAGTGGTGGCGAGCGTTCGGGCCGTGCGGCACCCGCTGAGCGATGGCTCGGAGGGCGTCGTCGCGTGCAGCGCCGGGCTCGCCCTGTTCCCGACCGACGGGCGTACCGCGAGCAGGCTGCTGCGCAGCGCGGACGCCGCGATGTACCGAATCAAACGCGGTGGTGGGGACGCGCTCGGACGGGCCGAGCATCCCCGAGCCGACGGCGTGCCGCACGCCGACGTGCCAGCGCGGCTCCCCATCAAGCGGCTGGCGCGCGCCGGCTAGGCGCCGCGGGGCTCTTCGGACAGGGCGCGGTCGAGCGGGCGCGCTCGGGAGCTAGCGGTCGGGGGGGCCCTTCTGCTGCTCGGACATCTGTCGCTGGACCTCTGACTGGATCTCGTCGTCGCGACGATGCCGGATCCGGCGGGCGAGCCACCACGCGATGACGATGGGCCAGAGGAACGACGCGATGGCGCCCACCACCGAGGCGACCAGGAACGCCTGTGTCGAGTCACCCACGATGCGCCAGTTGACGACCGTCTGGTCGACGGCGTTGGAGTCCACGCCGCCATAGAACAAGAGCAGCAGGACGAACGTGACCAGGGCACCGATCGAGACCCCGATGAAGCGTTGCAGCATGTGCTCTCCTCGGCTTGGGTGAGTGCCCACAGTGTAGCGGTGCGCGGGCCGTCGTCGGAGGTGTCACGGGACCGACGCCACACGCGCGTCGAGTGCTCACTCCCGTGATCACTGCGACCGACGAGCGACCCTGAGGACCGACCATGTCCTGCGCCCGTCGGTCGCCCTCAGCACGCGCGTGCTCACCTGGTGAGCGATCGACCGACGGCAAGGCTCCCGTCGGTCACAAGGTATCTCGAACCGAGCGCGCGCTGGAGGCTGACACGTCGAACGGGGACACGGTCGGCCGTCGAGGGCAGTCGCACCGCTCCCCGCTCAGCGGACGATGATGGTCCGGTCGCCGGGGCGCGTGATGATCCCGGGACGCGTGTCGCGCTCGGTGGTCATCGGAACACGATCGTTCGGTTGCCGTGGATGAGGACCCGGTCCTCCAGGTGCCAGCGGACGGCGCGGGCGAGGACGGTGCGCTCGATGTCGCGCCCACGCCGGACGAGGTCCTCGACCGAGTCGCGATGCGACGCCGGCGTGACGTCCTGCTCGATGATCGGCCCGTCGTCGAGGACGGTGGTCACGTAATGGGCGGTGGCACCGATGAGCTTGACGCCCCGGTCGTACGCCTGGTGGTACGGGCGCGCCCCGCTGAACGCGGGCAGGAATGAGTGGTGGATGTTGATGGCGCGTCCCGTCCAGCGCTCCACCATGGCCGGCGACAGGATGCGCATGTAGCGGGCGAGGACCAGCAGGTCGACCCCCTCGTCCTCGAGCAGTCGCTGCTCGACCGCCTCGGCGCTCGTGACGTCGTCTCCCTCCACGGGCACGTGGCGGAACGGGATGCCGAACTGCCCGGCGACCAGCGCCAGCGCCTCGTGGTTGCTGATGATCACCCGGATGTCGCAGGCGAGCTCCCCGGACCGGTGACGCACGAGCAGGTCGTACAGGCAATGGTCCTCGACCGACACGAACACGGCCATGCGCCTCGTCTGGGCGCGGTCCCGCATCACCCATGCGAGGTCCAGCCTGCGACCGAGCGCCTCCACCGCCGACCGCACCTCGTCGAGCCGTGGTCCTGCCGCCTCGAACTCGATGCGCTGGAAGAACATCCCGGTGCCGTGGTCGTCGTACTGGTCGGCCTCGAGGATGTTGGCGCCGTGCTCGAACAGCGTGCCCGCGACCCCCGCGACCAGGCCAGGCCGGTCCGGCGCGCTGATGCGCAGGGTGAGGACATGGTTCGGGGCGGCCGCATCCGGACGGGGTGGCTGGCTGGTCATCTGGGCGTCAGCAGCATAGTCGGGCAGGGGAGCGACGGGTGCCGTAGGCTCGAAGGGTGGCGGGGAGTTGGGACGGGCGGCACCGAAACGGTCGCCCGGCACCGGGGAGGCCCGGGGCCGGCAGCCAGGCCCCCGTCGCACGAGGTCGCTCGTGACCCTCGAGGCGGAGCCGACACCCCCGCTCGGCTCGCAGGGCCACTTCCGAGCCGCACTCCGACGCCCCGGCTTCCCGGCCTACGTGTTCGCTGCCGGCGCAGCGTCGGCCGGCTGGAGCATCGGCATGGTGCTCATCTCGTGGGTCGCGCTCATCGAGACGGGGGACCCGTTCGCCGTCGGGCTCGTGTACGCGGTCCGGTTCCTGATGCTGCTCCTGCTGGGTATCCCGGCGGGCCTTCTCGCCGACCGGATGGACCGCCGCACCCTGTTCGCGGCGAGCGTGCTGGGCAACGCCGCGGTGGCCGGCGCCCTCGCGCTGGTCGCGGCGGCATCGGGCGACTCGCTGTCGCTGCTCGTGATCATCATCGGCGCGATCCTCCTGGGTTCGCTCGATGCGACCCGGATCGCTGCCTCGCACGCATTCGCGTTCGACCTCGTGGGACCGGCGCTCGCCACGACCGGGTTCGGGGTGGCCAATCTCGCCGTGCTGAGCGGCGCCGTCGTGGGCAGCGCGGCGAGCGGCGTGGTGCTCGACCAGGTGGGCCTCGCCGCGGCATTCGTGCTCATGGCGATCGTCTACCTCGGCGCCGCCGCTGCGCTGGTCGGGGCCCGGGTCCGGACGGCACGCGCGCCACGGGCGTCCGCCGAGCATGGGTCCGGACTGCAGGGATCCCTGACGCTCCTCCGGCGCGACCGCGTCCTCCGCATGCTCGCGTTCGTGGTCATCATCGTCGAGATCTTCGGCTTCTCATGCATCTCCCTCGTGCCGGTGTTCACGCGGGACGTGTTCGGGGCGGGGTCGGACGCGTACGGCCTGATGAATGCCATCCGGTCGGTGGGCGGCGTGCTCGCGCTGCTGGTCGTCATCTCGCTGGGACCGAGAGCCGGCACCGGCCCCGCGGTGCTGGCCACGGGCGCGCTGTTCGGCGTGGGGCTGGTGGCCTTCGCCATCAGCCCCGGATTCGCGATCGCGGCGATCCCGATGCTGCTCGTGGGTGGCGCGGCTGCCGCCTCCGATTCGCTGTCACAGACGCTGATGCAGCGCTCGGTCACGGATGCGGAACGCGGCGCCGCGGTCGGCGTGTGGGCCTTCGCGCTGGGGTTCGGCCCGGTGGGCTATGTCGCGGCGGGTGCCATGGCGGGCCGCTACGGTCCGGTTCCCACCCAGGTGCTGTTCGGGCTCGCGCTGGCCGGCCTGTCCCTGCTGCTCATGACGCGGCCGGTCCTCTGGCGCCTGCGCTAGCGGCATGGCTCGACGCCCGGGTGCTCGGCCCGGGCGTCGAGGTCGGCGGGGTCTTCGTGTGTGCGGGTCAGCTGGTCGCGGGCCCCCGTTCGGGTGCTCCGCCGAGCGCCGGGCCGCGCTGCCACGGGGTGCCCATGATGGGCAGCAGGTACCGGTCGATGCCGTAGTAGCCTGCGACGCGCCACGCGAGGATGATGCCCACGGCGAGCGTGAACAGGACCGGGTTGGTCGAGGCGGAACCCGCGAGCAGGAAGCTCATGTTCATGAGCGCTCCGAAGAAGGCGGCGATGCCGGTGAGGCAGCCGAACAGGAGGCCGAGACCCACCGCGAGCTCACCGAACACGATGAGCGGCGCGAACCAGCTCTCCGCCCCGGCATCGACGAGCACCGTGATGAAGTCGCGGTACCACTCGAACGAGATCGGCGGCCTGCCGCTCTCCGGGATGGCGATGGCGTTGTTCCAGTAGCCGGCGAGCGCCGCGCCGCCGTCCATCCAGCCGGTCCCGGTGAGCTTGTGGAGACCCGCGTCGAGCCACGAGAAGCCCAGGAACACCCGGATGGGCAGCCAGATGAGGCCCGCCCGGGCATCGTGGAACAGGAACTGGGTGAAGGCCGGGCCGGCGACCGAGACATCCTGGGGCCCGGACTCGAGACGATCGATCCACAGCACCACGATCAGCGCGATCGCGAGGACCCAGAATGCGATGGTCACGATTCCTCGCAGGTCGCCTTCGACCGTGAACCAGGGGTTCACCAGCCAGACCAGCAGCAGGACGGCGACGCCGCCGATGCCCAGCGCTGCTTGCCGATATCCGCTCATGCGGTGCGCCCTCCCACGTGTGTGCTGACGCCGCCACGATGCGCGTCGGTCGTCGTCCGTCGAAGGGCCGAACGGCACGTCCCTGGAGTCCATCCGACCCACCGGACCCGCCGCCCATGATGGCCGATTGCCAGGCCCGGAGTCG
>JBEVIK010000102.1:0-9033 GCA_040510715.1 Candidatus Limnocylindrales bacterium | reverse complement strand
CGCCACTCGAGGGCATCGAAGCCCATCGCCGCGGCACGCCCCACGACCTCGAGTGGCTCCCACTCAGGGCACGCGAGGGTGCTGAATGACAGCTTCGGTCTTCCGCTCACGGCACGCACCATGACATCATACGTCTGATGACCCACCCCACGACAGCCCCTGGAACGGTCCCGGCACCAGCCCCCGAGGCCCGCATCCACGAGTCGTTCCGACGCCTCACGGCCCCCGGCGGGCGTCAGGCCATCCAGCTCACCCGCGGACCCGGCTTCTGCTACCCGCTGTACTACTACGTTCCGGCCATCACGCGCGACGGGCGCTGGCTCATCCACCACCGGGCGGTCGACGCGACGGTACAGCTCCACCGGCTCGACCTGTGGACCGGCGAGAGCGTCCAGCTCAGCCACGCGACCTCACCCGAGACCTGGTGGCGACCCTGGTGCTGGGATGCCGGGAGCGGTGTCCGTGACCACCTGAGCGCGCTCGATGTCGCCCGCGACCGGGTGGTCTGGTTCGACGGCAACCTCGCCCAGTGCCACGACCTGCGCACCGGCACGACCACCGACCTGTTCCGGCTGCCGGACGACCGGATGCCCATCGGCCAGGACTGCGTGACGCCGGACGGACGCTGGTTCGTGTTCATCCATGCCGACCGCGACGCGTACCTCTCGACATTCGAGGGTGACCCGGACTACGACACCTGGTGGTCACGCCGCGAGCGCTGCCGCGACACGCACCTCGAGGCGTTCGACCTCGCGACGGGTGAGCGGCGGACGCTGGTCGTCATCGCGAGCCCCATCCACCACGTCCTCGCGTACGACGAGCGCCATCTCCTGTTCTGCCATCCCGTGGCCGAGGAGGGGATCCTGCTCACCGATATCGAGGGCGGCTGGTACACCCACTTGCGGACGCAGCGGGACGATGGCGGCCAGGTGTGCCACTACCTCGGCACCCGCCGCGGCGTGGCGTACGAGATCCACCGGGGGACCGGGCCACAGCGCGCCGGGATGCTGGACCCGTTCGGGCGGGCGGGCTTCGAGCTCGACCTGCCGCCTGACATGGGCTACATCCACACGGGTCGGGACCCCGAGGGGCTGCTGTGGTTCTACGAGAGCGACGCGGCGGGGCGTCACGACATCCGCTTCCTCGAGGCACACGACCCGGGCGGCCAGGACCTGTGGCGCAACCTCACTACCGATTGGCAGCCGTTCGGTGACCCCGACGGCCAGAAGGCGCACCACCACCCCCAGGTCGTGCTCGATCGCCGGTGGCTGCTCATCACCGCGGGTGACCCGGACGACCGGACCAACCAGGTGTTCCTGCTCGACATCGCGGACCTCGAGCCCACGCGGGGCATCCCGGACGTGCTCGGGGTTCCCTGATGTTCACGGTTCGGTAACGGGGCGGTGATAGCGCCTGTCAAGGATTGACGTGGACGAGTCAGCATACATATGATGACTTGACCAGCCAGCCGCCAGGGTGCCCGCGCTGCGCGGGAGCGACGGCGGCGGACGAGCGGAGAACGTACCGAGGAGGCCGGAGCAGACAGACCTGAGGACCCCAGCGACGCAGGGACAGCGCCACGGCCACGACCCAGCGAGGTCGGTGGTCATCCCGATCGGGACGAGCGTTCAGGGAGGAGAACATGCAGGCATCCCGCAGACCGGCGAGCGTCGCGCTCGCGGTCACCGCCATCGTGGCGGGCAGCGCGATCTGGGCCGGCACGGCCGTGGCCCAGGACACCGACCTCGGGCCGGCGACGGGTGACGTCACCGCGCTCATGATCGGCTGGGACGACGCGGACGGCATCGACGAGATCACCGGCAAGCCGACCAAGGGCATCGGGGCCATCTCCGAGCTCTGGAAGCAGAAGCACGGCGACTCGGGCATCAACCTCAACATCGTCAACATCCCGTGGGGCGAGGGCTCCACCGGGTACGGACCCAAGACGGCGACGATGATCGAGGCCAACGAGGCATGCGTCTATCACATGCCGGGCCAGTACGACTATTCCAAGCAGGGCAAGCTCCAGGACCTGTCGGTCCTCATCGAGCAGGACCCGAACTTCGAGGATGTCTGGGAGGGCAACTTCCTCGAGAGCGCCACGGCATGGCAGCCCAGCAACCCGAAGGCCACGGCATACCTGCCCGCGTACTCCGGCGTCCGGGTCATCCACTACGACGCCAAGCTGTTCGAGGACTGGGGGGTCGAGCCGCTGTCCGAGAACCCGACCGTCGACGAGATCACCGAGAAGGCCGCCAAGATGACCGGCACCAACCCGGTCACGGGCGAGCAGAACTACGGCTTCTGGTACCAGGGCGAATACCTGAACTGGCAGTTCCAGACCCTCGCGCACGCCATGGGCGCCAACTGGGGCCAGGTCAACGAGGACGGCTCCTGGAGCATCAACTGGAACACGCCGGAGTACCTCGCCGCCGTCAACAAGCTCATCGAGCTGGCGCAGTACGCGCCGGCCGGTGCGCTCGCCGCGAGCGCGATGCCCGAAGGGTTCCTGACCGACCAGAACGTGGTCGCGATCATGCCCGAGGGGGAGCCCGGCTACTTCATCCAGCAGCTCATCAACGGCACCGATGAGATGCGCGCCCGCTTCCGGACCGTGCACAACCTGCGTGGTCCCGATGGGCTCGGCGGTCTCGCCACGGTGGAGAACTACACCATGGCGGCCAGCTGCCCCAACAAGCTCGCAGCGTGGGAGGTCCTCAAGTTCCTGGCCGGCGATCGCGACGTCCAGCGCTATTACTTCGCGGAGGGCGGCAACCTGCCGACCGTCACCAACGGCGTCGAGCTGATGCCCGAGCTGGCGGTGCTGCCGGACGCGGAGATCATCGCGACCGAACCCGCCTTCACCGAGCCGCGATACCCGTGGGCCGCGAGCGACCCGCGCTGGTCGCTCCAGACGGCGCTCCAGGGTGCCCTCGCCGGGACGCTGACGCCTGAGCAGGCCCTCGAGCAGGCACAGGCGGAGACCGAAGCCTGGCTCGCAACGCAGTAGCCGATCCGGCTGCACAAGACACCGATCGGGGGCGGCTGAGCCGCCCCCGTTCCACACTGTCCGGCGTGGTACTGGCTCAGCGCATCCGCCGGAACTGGCACTGGTACGCGCTCATCGCCGCCCCGCTGGGGCTGTTCCTGCTGTTCGTCGCGTGGCCCACCATCAACGCCTTCCGCCTGTCGCTGTACGAGCGCCAGGGACAGGAGGAAGTGTTCGTGGGGCTCGATCATTACGTCACCCTGCTCAACAACCAGGTGTTCATCGACGCCGTCACCAACACGGTGTTGCTGGGGGTCGCGTTCCTGGCCATCGTCATCCCGTTGGCACTCGTGCTGGCGTCGCTCATGAACGGCATCCGCCACTTCTCGACGCCGCTCAAGGTCATCTACTTCCTGCCCCAGATCACCTCGTCGGTCGCCATCGCGCTCGTCTTCCAGCACATCTTCCAGCCGGATTGGGGACTGCTCAACGGCATCCTCCACGGCGTGGGGATCCAGGACACGCCCCTATGGCTCGCCGAGCCCCGGATGACGCTGACCGGCTCGCGCGCCGCCGTGACCATCCTCGCGGTCTGGATGGGGCTCGGCTACTTCCTGATCATCATCCTCGCCGGACTCCAGACCGTGCCCCGGGACCTGTACGACGCGGCGGCCGTGGATGGCGCCAGTCCGACCCAGGCGTGGCGGCACATCACCCTGCCGGGTCTGAGACCCATCCTCATCTTCCTGATCATGACCGGGATCATCGATGCCATGGCCCGCTTCAGCGACCTGTGGATGCTGGGTGGTCCCAACGGCACCCCGGCCAGGTCGCTGCAGTCGCTGGTCGGGTTCATGTATCGCACCGCGTTCGAGAGCAACAACATCAACCTCGCCTCGGCGGTCGCGGTCATCTTCTTCATGATCGTGCTGCTCATCACGGCCGTGAACTACGGCCTGTTCCTGCGCCGCGATCACACGACGGTGGCCTGAGATGCACGCAACGTGACCCTGCTGCGTCGCCCCGCCCGCTGGACTCGCACCGGGGATCCCATCGAGACCGGACCGCGCTGGAGCACCCGTCGCCAGGCGAGCGCGTACGCGATCCTCATCGCGGGTGCGATGGTGTTCATCGTCCCGTTCTGGTGGATGTTCGCGACCTCGCTGTCGCGCAGGGCGAACTCGGGGTTGCCTCGTGTCCCCAACTTCTGGCCAGGCGACCCATCCGACTTCAACTACATGGTGGCGTCCGCCAACCTGCCGTTGTTCCGGTTCTACTTCAACAGCTTCGTCACCGTCCTGGCCGTGACGCTGGGGTACCTGTTCTTCAGCTCGCTGGCGGGCTACGTGTTCGCCAAGGGCCGGTTCCCGGGGCGGGGCCTGTTGTTCCTGGTGTTCCTGACCACGCTGTTCATCCCGTTCCCGATGCAGATGATCCCGCTCTATCTCCTCATGAGGGACATGGGGCTCAACAACACCCTCGCGGGCCTCGTGGTGCCGTTCCTTGTGGGTGGCTTCGGCATCTTCCTGATGCGCCAGGCGATGCTGTCGGTCCCCGACGACCTCGTGGACGCGGCCCGCCTCGACGGCGCGAGCGAGTTCCGGATCTATCGCGCGGTCATGCTGCCGCTCGTCAAGCCCACGCTGGTGACGCTCGCCGTCATCTCCATCCTGTGGCGCTGGAACGACATCCTGTGGCCGCTGCTCGTCAACTCGGATCGCAACCTGTACACGGTGACCCAGGGTCTCGCCCTGGCGGGGCGGACGGATGGTCTGCGCGCCGGCGTCGCCATGGCCACCGCGGCGATGGCCATCTTTCCCGTGGTCGTGGCGTACATCATCTTCCAGCGCTGGATCATCCGGGGCATCGCGACGACCGGCACCCGCGGCTGAGCCCATGAGGACGCGGACGGACGATGTCGTCATCGGCATCGACGTGGGCACGAGCAGCTGCAAGGCGCTCGCCCTCGACAGGACCGGGCAGGTGGTCGCCCGGGCGGGCGCGGATCATCCCCTCGAGCATCCCCATCCCGGCTGGGCTGAGCAGGACCCACATCACTGGATCGACGGGCTGACCTCGACGGTCCGGCGGGTGGCGGCCGAGGTCGGACCTGAGCGGGTGCGGGCCATCGGGGTCGCCGCCCAGGTCGATGGCATCGTGGCCGTCGATGCGGCCGACCAGGCCCTGGCACCGGCCATCCTGTGGCTCGACCGGCGGGCGTCCGCCGAGGCCGCCGCGCTCGGCGAGCGCTGGGGTGCCGACGCCATCCGGCGTCGCACGGGCATCAACCTCGATGCGTCGCATGGCGCCCCCAAGATCGCGTGGCTCCGGGGACGCGGAGGGGCAGCAGCCGCTGCGGACGCCTACCTCCTGCCCGGCGCGTTCATGGCAGCGTGGCTGTGCGGCGAGCGCGTCGCGGACCCGGCCACGGCTTCCTCGACGATGCTGCTCGATCTCGCGTCCCGCACCTGGGCGGCCGATCTCGTGGCGGACCTCGGGCTCGAGCCGCGCCAGCTGGGCGCCATCGCGGCAGCGCAGGAATCGGTAGGTGCGCTGCGGCCCGGGGTGGCCGAAGCGCTCGGGTTGCCGGCAGGGGTGGCGGTGGTCACGGGCACCGGCGACGAGTTCGGGGCATGCATCGGTGCGGGCGCCATCGACCCCGGGCTCGTGTGCGACATCACGGGCACCGCGGAGCCTGTGGCTGCGGCCTCGACCACCCCTCTGCTCGACCCGACCGGGCTGGTCGAGACCCATCCCCACGCGGCGCCCGACCGCTGGCTGCTGGAGAACCCCGGGTTCGTGTCGGGCGGGGCACGGCGCTGGCTCGCGGACTCGATCCTGGGCGTGCCCGCGGAGCGCATCACCGAGCTCGCCGCGGACGCCCCTCCGGGCGCCGACGGCCTCGTGTTCATCCCAGCGCTGGGTGGTGCCGTCACGCCCCGCTGGAACGACCGGGCACGTGGCACGTTCCATGGGTTGCGACTCGGCCATGACCGGCGGCACCTCGCGCGTGCCGTGCTCGAGGGCTGCGCCTTCGCGCTGCGCGATCTCGTGGACCGGCTCGACGAGCTCGGGCTCGCCGGCGAGCGCGTGCGCATCCTGGGGGGAGGCGCGCGCGATGCCCTGTGGCCTTCCATCAAGGCCGACGTGACCGGCCGGGTCATGGAGCGGCTCGTGGAGCCCGAGGCGACGGCACTCGGCGGCGCCGTGCTTGCGGCCACCGGTGCAGGCTGGTACCCCGACGTAGCCACGGCAGCGGCGGTGAGCGCGCGCGTCCACGCGGATGTCGCGGAGCCGGACCCGGCGCACCGTGACCTGTACGCCGAGGCGTATGCCCGCTATCGCGCCATCTTCGACGCCCTCGAACCGATCCCCATGGACCGATGAACCCGACCGAGGGACGTGCCCGGGCGATCGAGGCGCTGCGGGGCGAGCGGTTCGATGTGCTCATCGTGGGCGGTGGCATCACCGGGACCGGCGCCCTGCTCGATGCCGTCTCGCGGGGGCTGCGGGCCGCGCTCATCGAGCAGGACGATCTCGCGGTGGGCACCAGCTCCCGCAGCTCCAAGCTCATCCACGGCGGCCTTCGCTACCTCGAGCAATTCCGATTCGGCCTCGTGCGCGAGGCGCTCGCCGAGCGTCGGACGCTCATGCGCATCGCGCCGCACCTGGTCCATCTCGAGCCGTTCACGGTGCCCCTCCACGGGTCGCCGCTGCAGGTGCCATATCTCGGCGCCGGGCTCGTGCTCTACGGCCTGCTCGGCGCGGGGTTCCCGCGGTACCTCACGCCCGGCGGCGCCAAGCGGGCCATCCCGGCGCTCCGGGCGCAGCGACTGCGGGGCGCGTTCGTGTACCGCGACGGGGTGGAGGACGATGCGCGCCTCGTGGTGGCGGTCGCCCGCACCGCCATCGAGCGAGGGGGCGTGCTCGCCACGCGCGTGCGCGCCACCGGGCTCACCACGAGTGCCGACGGGCGCTCCACGGGCGTGGAGGCGATGGACCTCGTGTCGGGCGAGGGCCTGCGCATCGCCGCGGACAGCGTCATCGACGCCACCGGGGCGACCGGTGGACCCGGAGGACCGTTCGCGCATCACGCGGGCGAGGTCCGGGTGATGCCCAGCGTGGGCATCCACATCGTCCTGGACCGGGCCCGGATCCCAGCATCGGGCGGGCTCACGATGCGCATCCCTGGCCGCGTGCTGTTCCTGATCCCGTGGGGCCGGCGCTGGATCGTGGGCACCACCGACCACCCATGGGACGGACCCGTGGACCGGCCCACCGCTCCCGCAGACCAGGTGGACGAGGTGCTCGCCAACCTGAACGAGACCATCGACCCGCCGGTCGGTCGCGCCGATGTCATCGCGACATTCGCAGGGATCCGGCCGCTCGCGGCATCGGACGAGTCCACGGTCAAGGCGTCGCGAGAGCACGTCGTGGAGAGCCCGATCCCGGGCCTCCTGACGGTCCGTGGCGGCAAGTACACGACCTATCGCCGCATCGCGCGGGACGTGGTCGATGCGGCCCTCGGTCCGAAGCGCGGCAGGTCGCCATCGGCCACCGCGGACCTCGTGCTGGCTGGCGGTGCGCCGTCGCCCGCGCCGCCGGATGTGGCGCGGGACCTCGACCCCGCGCTCCTCGCCGCGCTGGCCGGGCGCTACGGGTCGGAGACATCCCGGGTGCTCGAGCTCGGCGCGGAACGCGGGCTGCTGGGGCGACTGCATCCCGACGCGGACCACATCGAGGCCGAGGCCGTGTGGGCGGTGGAGCAGGAGCTCGCGTGGTCGCTCGACGACATCCTCGCCCGGCGCCTGCGACTGGCCATCGAGACCAGCGACCACGGGGCCTCGGTCGCCGAGCGCGTCGCGGCCATCGTTGGGCCGGCGCTCGGATGGGATGATGCGCGACGGGCCGCGGAGGTGGCGGCATACACGGCGTCGGCCGCACGGGAGTACGGCGTGCCGGTCTAGCGGGTAGGTGCCCGATGCCCTGGTGGGGTCGCTGGGATCCGGGACGGGAGCGCGCGCGGATGGTCGCCCATCAGCTGCGCGACCGAGGGATCAGGGATGAGCGGGTCCTCGACGCGTTCGGGCGCGTGCCGCGCGAAGCGTTCGTGGAGACGGGTCGCGAGCGCTCCGCCTACGACGACCGGCCGCTCGACATCGGTCGGGGCCAGACCATCTCGCAGCCCTGGGTGGTCGCGGTGATGCTGGAAGCGCTCGACCTGCACCCGTCCGACCGCCTGCTGGAGGTGGGCGTGGGGTCGGGGTACGCCATCGCGCTGGCCTCGCTGCTGGTCGGGGAGGCGTACGGGGTGGAGCGGCTGCCCGAGCTCGCGGACGCGGCGCGGGAGCGGCTGGGCCGGCTCGGATTCGGCGCCATCCGGATCCGGACCGGGGACGGCACGACGGGCTGGCCCGAAGCGGCGCCGTTCGACGCGATCCTCGTCTCGGCGGGTGGCCGCGAGGTTCCCGCGGCGCTCGTCACCCAGCTCGCGGCGGGTGGACGGATGGTCATCCCCGTGGGTGGCGAGCACGACCAGGACCTGCTGCTCGTCGCGCGGGCCGCGTCGGGCGAGGTAAGCCAGTCCTCGCTGGGGCCGGTCCGGTTCGTGCCACTGATCCCGGACGCGCCCGGCTGAGCGCCCCGGACGCGAGCTCAGGCGCTGAGCAGTCCCGCGCTGACGAGCGCGGCACGCACCCGGGCACGGTCCGCATCGTCGATGGTCAGCAGCGGCGGTCGGGTCACGGCGGACGGGATGACGCCCATCATCGTGAGCGCCTCCTTGGTGCGTGCCCGGTAGTCCGCCACGGGCGGCGCGAAGATGACGTCCGCGAGGCGCTGGATGCGCTCGCCCAGCTCGCGGGCCTTGGCGATATCGCCGGCTTCCGCCGCGGCCTGGAGCTCGACGTGCTGGCGCGTCAGCAGTGTCGCGAAGCCGAGCAGGGCGCCCTGGGCGCCCAGCAGGAACGACTCGGCGATGAAGTTGTCGTTGCCGGTGAGGAGCGTGATGCGCCGGGGCGCGGCATCGAGGTGTGCCTTGAGCG
>JBEVIK010000101.1:0-3568 GCA_040510715.1 Candidatus Limnocylindrales bacterium | reverse complement strand
GGCGATGTTCTTCTTGAGGCCCGGGCTCCAGGTGCCACTCGTCGCCCGCCCCACCTGGCGGCCACCGGAGTAGACCGGGATCTGCTGGCGCCACGCCTGGGCCGCGAGGGTCGGTGTCAGGTCCTGGGCGGCGTACAGCCGTTCCAGGTCCGTCCAGTCGAGGTCGAGGCCCACCAGTCGACGCGGCGGTCCACCGACAGCGGCTTCGCGCCGCAGCGCGGCCTGGCCGACGAATGGGGTCTCCTTGTCGAGGGCCACCAGCCGACCGAGGCCGATCTCACCCGGCGAGTAGCTCTGCTCCGGGATGAGGGCATGCATCGACGAGGTGTAGTCGACCTCGAGCAGGATGAGACCTGCCTCGATGCGGACCACGTCAAGGGCGAGCATCCCCGCGGGTCGCAACGCGTACGCGCCCCCGATGACCATCAGCGCGTCCCACAGGTCGGACGCGCGCGCCGCGTCGACCCACAGCTCATAGCCCAGGTCACCCGTGTAGCCCGTCCGGCTGACGTCGAACCCGAGGTCGCCGATGCGCCCCCCGCGACGCCGGAAGTAGCGCAGGTCAGCGAACGTCTCGCCGGTGGCCGCTTCGAGCACGTCTCGCGACAGCGGACCCTGGAGCCCGAGGGTCGCGACGGTGTCGGTATCCTCGGCGATGGCCACTTCGAGCCCGCGCGCGTTGAGGCGCAGCCAGCGCAGCTGGGGGTCCGCCGCGGTCCAGCGGTAGCTGTCGTCGTCGAGGCGATGGACCGTGCCGTCATCAAGCACCTTGCCGTGCTCGTCGCACCAGGCGGTATAGAACACCTGGCCCGGCCGGAGCTTCGTCGCGTCACGGGTGATGACCCGGTCCACGAGCCGCAGGGCGTCCGGACCGGAGACCCGGTACTTGTACAGCGGCGACAGGTCCATCAGCGCCGCCGCATTGCGGATGGCGTTGACCTCGATGTCGTGGTGTGCCGCGTACGCGCTCGACGCGAACCGTCCCGACCACTCGCGCCACTGGCGCTTGACGTTGAGCGGGATCGCGCGTTCGTCGAGGGGAGAGCCGACGGTCATGACGTCACAGGATAGGCGGCGACCCGGCGCCGTGCGTCAGCACCCGGCGAACGGCATGTCGCGGGCGTAGACCATCTGGAACAGGCGCGTGGCGATGTCGTCGGCCGGGCTCACCTCGAGCACGAGCGTGGTGTCCTCGACGCGTGCGCCATCGAGCGTGAACACCGCCTCGGAGAAGGGACGCTGCGCGCGCGGGCTGATGCCGTCTCGAGCCATCGCGGAGCGAGGCTCGAGGTCCGCGTGCGCGTGCGCCTCGTCGAGGAAGCCCATCGCGATCCTGCCGGCGGGCTCCCAGTCCGGACGCTGGTAGCCGATGCCCATGGCCGCCCAGGGGTGGAGCGGCTCGCCGGATGGCAGCGGGCCGATCGAGGCGCCGGGATCGAACGGGTCGAACGGGAGTGGCGTGAAGGCGAGGCAGTCCGGGGCCGTGGCGATCCAGGCCGCCGACGCGCCGTCCAGGACATCGAGGACCCCGTCCAGGGGTGGGCTCGCGGCCGCGCGGGTGCCCGAGAGCACGTGGTCGAGCCCTTCTCGGCCGCTGGACAGCAGGAGCGTCCGCCCGTCGTCGAGGAAGGCCGTGTTGACCACTGCCAGCTCGGTCGTGCCGATCCACTCGGATGCGAGGTCGAGGGGCTGTGTGCGCACGACGGCATCACCGACCTGCTCGGTCGCGAATCCGAGCTCGTCGTAGCGCGCCGAGATCGCATCCGTGTCCACCCCGTCCCGGAGCCTGACCACGTGCACGGGTGGGCCGTCCACGGAGAACGTCGCCTCCCAGTCCACGTCGAGGGTGTCCCAGCCCCACGTGTCCCGATGCCGTCGGAGGTATGCCACGCCGAACCCGCTCGCGGCTGCCTCCCCGCGCACGGTGGACATGACCACCTCGGACTTGTCGTCGAGCGTGCTCGCCCCGGTGACGTCCTCCTTTCCCAGGGAGGCGCGGATCCGCGCCCAGTCGGTGAACGCGAGGTCGCCCGCGCCGGGCGGCAGGTAGGAGGCAGCCTCCCGGAGCGAGCTCGCGTCCGCCGGTGGCGACACGGATGGCGACTGGGCGGCCACCGGCGAAACGAGCGTGGCCGCGAGGGAGATGGCGAGCGCGAGGATGCTGGAGGATCGCATGCCGTCAGAGTAGCCGCGACGGCACACGTGGTGAGCCGGATCGCTCATCGAACGTGGCCTGGGTCGCTGCCGGTCGCCGGACGCCCGGGTACCATGGCGCCGCCACCAGGTCGAGGAGAGGAGGGAGCGTGCCCCAGCGCTATGACGCCGTCGTGATCGGCGGCGGCCACAACGGGCTGGTGAGCGCCGCATACCTCGCCCGGGCCGGGCTCCGGACCCTCGTGCTCGAGCGCCGCCACGTGCTGGGCGGCGCCGCGGTCACCGAGGAGATCATCCCCGGGTTCCGGTTCAGCGTCGCGAGCTACGTCGTGAGCCTGCTGCGCCCGGAGATCATCCGCGACCTCGACCTCCCCGGGCACGGCCTGCGCATCCTGCCGCTCGACGGCACGTTCACGCCCCTCGACGGGGACTACCTCTGGCGCACCGACGACCACGCCCAGACGGTCCGCGAGCTGCGTCGCTGGTCGGCGAGCGACGCCGAGGCGTACGCGGAGTACGGGCTCCTGATGGTCGAGATGGCGCGCTTCATCAAGCCCATCCTGGGGGTCACGCCGCTCGATCCCAAGAAGCCCGACCCGCGCGACGCCCTGCCCCTGGGCAGCCTGCTGCGCGCGTTCTCCAGGCTGCCCCGGCGCCAGCAGACCGCGTTCGTCCAGCTCATGACCATGAGCGCCGCGGACTTCCTCGACCAGTGGTTCGAGACCCAGCCCCTCAAGGGCACCATGTCCGCGTCGGGCATCATCGGCACGTTCCAGGGCGTGCGCTCGCCGGGCACCGCGTATGTGCTGCTCCATCACTACATGGGCGAGATCGACGGCGCGTTCCGGGCGTGGGGCATCCCCAAGGGCGGCACGGGCGGCGTGAGCGAGTCCATCGCCAGCGCGGCGCGCGGCTTCGGCGCCGAGATCCGGACCGAGGCGCCCGTGGCGCGCATCACCACCCGCGATGGCCGCGCGACCGGCGTCGTGCTCGAGTCGGGCGAGGAGATCGCGGCGTCCGCGGTCCTCGCGTCCACGGACGCCAAGGTGACCTTCCTCGACCTCGTGGAGCCGGGCGTGCTCGAGGACGACTTCGTCGAGGCCATCCGACGCTTCCGCTTCCGGGGCTCGTCGGGCAAGGTCAACCTCGCACTCGACGGCCTTCCCGACTTCACGTGCCTGCCGGGCACCGGTGAGCATCTCCGGGGTGCCATCAGCTTCAGCCCGTCGCTGGAGTACATGGAGCTGGCCTACGACGATGCCAAGGCGGGACGGTTCAGCCGTCGCCCGTACGTGGACATGATCATCCCCACGCTCGTGGATCCGCGGATGGCGCCGCCCGGCAAGCACATCATCAGCTGCTTCGTGCAGTACGCGCCGTATCACCTCTCGGAGGGCACCTGGGACGACCAGCG
>JBEVIK010000100.1:0-8832 GCA_040510715.1 Candidatus Limnocylindrales bacterium | reverse complement strand
AGCACGTCGCCCACCAACCGGCTGCTGGACCGCGTGACACCGCTCTCGTCGTCGAGGAACTCGATGGCATGGGGCAGGCCGCTGACCCAGTAGCCCCGCGCGCCATCCACGTCCACGACCTCCGCATGGCCGTCGCGCTCCTGGAGCCACTTGCGGCCCATCCGGTCGTCGAAACCGCCGTGCCACTCCATGACGATGAGCCCCAGGCCGTCCGCGACCGATGGTGCGCCGGGCTCCGCGTGGTAGAGCAGCGCCACTCGGTCCCGCCACGCGCCGTCGCCGAGGTACACCTCGTCCGGGTCGCCTGGCTCCGCGGGGATGCGCAGGTCGTCGCCCAGTGCGGCCCGGGCACCAGCGAGGTCGCTGGGCCGGCCGAGCCATCTGCGGATGGCCTGCGGCTCCCGGGTCACCAGTGGCGTCGGCAGCGTCCCGGTGTACCCGAGACGCAGGTCCGGCAGGCCGAACAGGGCCGCAGCGGCGATCGCGGCCGCGACGAGCAGGGCGAGGAGGGCGAGCACCACGACCCGCCAGCCACGACCCTGCGGAGCACGCCGCGGCGGGACGGTCGCCGCACCAGCGTGGAGGCGGGCGACGGCTCCAGCCACCGCGTCGGGTGTCGCGGGCCAGCGAGCGTCCTCCGCGAGCGAGCGGAGGCGCGCATCGAGCTGGTCGATGGGCTGGGTCATCGGATCCATGCCGCCTCCGGGCCGAGGGCCTCGCGCATGCGGCCGAGCGCGCGCGACAGCCTCGACTTGACCGTCCCCCGGGCGCAGCCGAGCGTCGCGGCCATCTCCGCCTCGTCGAGGCCCAGGAAGTAGCGCAGCACGATCACCTCGCGATCATCGGCTCTGAGGTCCGCGAGGACACGCGCGACCTCGTCGCGGGTCTCGTTCGCGAGCACCTCCAGCACCGGGTCCGGCGCGTGTCGCTCGGGGCGGACATGGAGCCGCTCGAGGAGGCGCGTCCGACGACCCCTGGCACGGACGCGGGAGCGAGCCTCGTTGTAGACGATGCGCAGGAGCCAGGGTCGGAGTGGATCCTCGACCCGGAACCGGCCGAGCGCGCCGTGGGCACGGATGAGCCCGTCCTGGACGGCGTCATCCGCCTCGGTCGGGTCGGCCGTGACATGGCATGCCAGCCGGAAGAGCACCTGTGCGTGCGGCGCGACCAGCGCCCCGAATGCCTCGAGGTCACCGCCCTGCGCCGCCCGCATCAGGTCCTGTTCGGGTCCGGACATCGCCGCGACGATACCGCGGCGCCCGTGTCAGCCCGCGCCGGCGGACCTCCCTGCCGCCTCGACCCAGCGGGCCAGTGCCGGGAGGAGCAGGAACGCCTCGTCGAGGCCGATGCCGAGATCGGTCAGTCGCTGGGCCAGGGCCTCGGCAGGCTCGAGCACCGTCAGGGTGCCGCCCGCGCCCTCCTGGTCGCTGCCGAGCTCGTCGAACATCACGAACCACGACCACTCACCAGCGTCGGGGAAGGTCACGGCTGTGGTGTAGCTGCCCGTGTCCTTGGCTGTGCGCATCGGGAACTGGATCTGCTCGCCCGTCGCGAGGTTGGTCGCCACGAACGTCGCGGTGACCCACGAGATGGGGGTCTCGCCGTGCTGGCGGATATCGAACGCGATGGTCGTCGCGAAGCCTGCTGCTGGCTCGGGGGTCGGCGCCATCGTGGCCGTCGCCCAGCCGCCAGCGGATGCCGGTGTCGCGAGCACGAGCGTCGCGAACAGGGCGGACAGCACGATGGGGAGTCGTCGTCGCGTCATGGGTGCCTCCGGTGTGAGGTGCTGGACGACCTCATAGGCTCGCCACGGCGATCCGGTTCCCGACGTCGGGATACCTGCCGTTCCCTGTCAGGCACGCGCGCGACCATGATCGTCACCGTCCCATCCGCATCGAGGTGCGACCCCATGGCCCAGGAGCGAACCGGCACACCGGCACCCATCATCCTCGTCCCCGGGTTCTGGCTCGGCGCGTGGGCGTGGGACGAGGTCACCGCGATGCTGCGCGCGGATGGCCACGACGTCACCCCCCTCACCCTGCCGGGTCTCGAGTCGAAGGATGCCGACCGGTCGGCCGTCCACTTCATCGACCACGTGGATGCCATCTGCGCGGCGCTGACGGCCGCGCCGGCACCGGCCGTGCTCGTGGTCCACAGCGCCGCCGGCTTCTCGGGATACGCGGCGAGCGACCGGATGCCGGAGCGCATCGCGGCGATGGTGTACGTGGACACGGCGCCCGGCAAGGGCGCCCTCGAGCCCGACTTCGCCGACGTGGACAAGCCCCTCGACTGGGCGTCGATCGAGGAGGAGGAGAACCTCGAGGGGCTGACGGAGGACCAGAAGCGGACCTTCCGGGAGCGCGCCGTGCCGGAGCCCGCGGCGATGCTCCGCGAGACCATCGAGCTCACGAACGATGCGCGGCGGCACATCCCGAGCACCTTCATCTGCACCGGGTTCTCGGCGGCCGACTACCAGCGCTACGCCCGGGAGCATCCCGAATGGGCGTTCCTGGCCGGCATCCCCGAGCTGACCGACGCCACCTGGATCGACCTGCCCACCAGCCACTGGCCGATGTGGTCACGTCCGGCCGACGTGGCGCGCATCATCGGCGACGTGGCACACGCACGAACCTCCGCGGCCGCCTGACCGCTCAGGCGCGATAGCCCAGGGCGGCTGACACCTGGGCCGTCGCGTCCATCACGAGGCGTGCGGCACGCGCCTCCTTGTCGGCGTCGTTGCGGTTGTCGGGCCATCCGAACACGAGATCACCGATGACACGCCCCGTCGCATCGCGGATGGGTGCGGCCACGCCCACGGCACCCGGGAACCGCTCCCCATGGCTCACCACATGGCCGCGGTCGCGGGACGCATGCAGCTCCGCGCGCAGCTCGCTGCGGGACACCGGGAGGTGACCCGGGACCGGGTCCGGGAGTGCCTCCAGGATGGCCTCTCGCTCGTCGTCCGGCAGGAACGCGAGGATGCCCTTGCCGCTCGAGCCGGTGTGGAGGTCGCTCCACTCCCGCAGCGGTCCCCAGATGTAGCGGATGGGGCGACTCGACTCCACCGCGTCGATGGCCGTGAACTGCCGGCGGGCGGGTGAGTACAGCGAGAGCACGAGGGTCTCATCGAGGTCGGCCGCGGCGCGTTCCATGATGGGCCGCGCCACCGCGCGGACATCGAGCCGATCCGCGAGCAGCACGCTGAGGCGCGCCAGCGCCGGACCCACCCGGAAGCGGCCGCGCTCCCGCGCGGGCGCGAGCATGCCGAGGCGTGACATCTCGTGGACGACCCGGTGGACCGCGCTCCGAGGCAGGTCGGTGTGCGCCGCGAGGTCGCGGATGCCCCACTCGTCGGCCGAGCCGAAGGCCTCGAGCACGGTGAGCCAGCGCGCCATCGGCGTGCCGGTGCGCGATGGCACAGGCATCACCGGGGAAGGGCTTGCCGGTGTCGTGGCCATGCCGCTACTCTAGCAGTGAATCGGGACGGCTGTCCCGGTTATCGGGACACAAGGAGCGATCTCGCACGATGGCCGTCGCCCAGCCACCTCGCGAACGCAACGCGGCTCGCAAGTCGTCGCGCCAGGCCATGGGCCCCGGCAGGCTGGATACCGACGTCTTCGAGAGCATCGAGCGGCGGGTCCTGTGGCTCGCGGTGCGCATGATCCACGAGGCGAACCAGGTGCGTCCCAATCCCGACGGGCTCAAGGTGGGTGGCCACCAGGCGTCGTCGGCCTCGATGGTCTCGATCCTCTCCGCGTTGTACCTGCACTGGCTGCGCCCGGACGACCTGGTCGCCATCAAGCCCCACGCGAGTCCGGTGTACCACGCGCTGCGCTACCTCATGGGCGACCTCGAGGCCCCGTGGCTGACCCGGCTGCGGGCGTTCGGTGGCCTCCAGTCGTACCCATCGCGCACCAAGGATCCCGACCGGGTGGACTTCTCCACCGGATCGGTGGGCCTGGGCGCGGTCACGCCCATGTTCGCCGCGCTCGCGGACCGCTATCTGCAGGCGCATCTCGCGGACGAGGCGGCCGCGTGGCCCGATCGTCGCTTCGTCGCCACGGTGGGCGACGCGGAGCTGGACGAGGGCAACGTCTGGGAGGCCGTGCTCGAGGAGCCGCTGTCGGGGCTGGGCAACGTGACGGTGCTCGTGGACCTCAACCGCCAGAGCCTCGACCGGGTGGTGCCGGGCATCCGTATCCGGCGCCTCGAGCGGATGTTCGCGGCGGCCGGGTGGCAGGTGCTCGAGGCGAAGTACGGCCGGCGACTCGAGGCCGCCTTCGCGGGCGATGGCGGCGAGACGCTCCGGCGCCGCATCGACGACATGCCCAACGAGGAGTACCAGGCACTCATCCGCAGGCCCGGCGCGGAGATCCGGGCGCGCGTCGTGGACGGCGCGGCTGCCACGGACCGAGAGGATCTCGCGAAGGCGCTCGCGGCCACCGACGACGCGTCGATGCCGGCGCTCATCTCGGATCTGGGCGGGCACGACGTGGGGTCGCTGGTGCGCGTCCTCGACGAAGCGGATGCCGACCGGGCACGACCGAGCGTCGTGTTCGCGTACACCATCAAGGGCCGGGCGCTGCCGTTCGCGGGCGACCCGCTCAACCATTCCGCGATGCTCACCGCGGACCAGATCGCGGAGCTGGCGCCCCGGCTCGGCGCCGACCCCGCTGATCCGTGGGCGGCCTTCCCGGACGACTCGCCCGAGGCGCGCCTGTGCGTGGACCGGGGTCGCTACCTGCGGGAGCGGGCGCAGCGGCAAACGCCGGCGGCCATGCCGATGCCGTCGGACGTGGACATCCGCATCGCGCAGACGACCTCCACGCAGCAGGTCCTCGGCGACACGCTCGCGGCGCTCGCCCGGGTGGAAGGGCTCGGCTCGCGCATCGTGACCGCCTCGCCCGACGTCTCGGTGTCCACCAACCTGGGCGGCTGGATCAACCGGGTGGGCGTGTTCTCGACCCAGGAGGCCACGGTCCACGACGATGCACCCCGCCTGCTGCGCTGGCAGCCGGGACCCACAGGCCAGCACATCGAGCTGGGCATCAGCGAGATGGACCTGTTCCTGTGGCTCTCGCAGTTCGGGCTCACCGCAGAGCTGTTCGGCGAGCCGCTGGTGCCGCTGGGCACGGTGTACGACCCGTTCATCGCGCGTGGCCTCGACGCCTTCATCCACGCCCTCTACATCGGGTCCCGCTTCATCCTCGTGGCCACACCGTCGGGCGTGACGCTCGCACCGGAGGGCGGTGCGCACCAGTCGAGCGTGACCCCGTCGCTGGGCATCGAGCTGCCGGGGCTGCGCGCGTTCGAGCCTGCGTTCGGCCAGGAAGCCGCGTGGTGCCTGCTCGAGGCGATCCGGGGGGTGCAGGACCGGGGCGCCGACGGGTTCTCGTCCTACCTCCGCCTGACGACGCGGGCCGTGGACCAGTCGCTGGCCGCGCCGGTGCGGGCGCGCCTGGGCGAAACCGAGTACCGACGCCAGGTGATCGCGGGGGGCTACCGGCTGCTGGAGCCCGCCGAGCTCGCGCGGGAGCTCGGAGTCACGCTGCCCCAGGACGCGCCCGGCATCACGGTGGTCGCGGTGGGCGCGGTCGTGCCCGAGGCGGTCGCCGCGGTCCGGGAGCTGGTCCGCGAGGAGGTCGCCGCGAGCCTGGTCGTCGTCACCTCGGCGGACCGGCTGCAGGCTGAGCTCGCGGGTCGCAGGCTGCGCTCGGTCCGGACGGGGTCGGACGCGTCCCTGCCCCACCTCTCGGTGCTGTTCCCGGCCGGCACGCGGCGCCAGCCGCTGGTCACGGTGCTCGACGGCGCGTCGCACACCCTGGGGTTCCTGGGCGCCGCCTTCGGGGCGCCTGTGGTGCCGCTGGGGGTGGATGGCTTCGGCCAGTCGGGGACCATCGGCGACCTGTATCGATACACCGGCATCGACAGCGCCCACATCGTGGAGGCAGGCATCCTCGCCGCGGAGCTGGGCGGCGACCCGGGCGGGCGCTAGGCGACCTGCGTGTCGAACGCGGCCGGCGCGTAACCCCGGACGATCGAGCCGAGCTCACCGGTCCGCCAGTCCTTGTCGAACAGGCCCACCGGTATCGCGTCCTCGATACCCGACACCGACCTCGGGACGTACCGGCCGTCGAGCGCGGAGACGACCTGCAGGAAGGGCATCAGCCGGTAGGCGAACGACATCCAGCCCGACATCTCGATGCCCGACCGGCCCAGGATGAGCGCCTCGTACGAGTGCATCCCCGAGGTTCGCTCGGCGCAGCCGGTCACGTCGTCCCAGGCGCCGGTGACCCGGTAGCCGATCGCGTGATAGCTGATGCCCTCGGGTGATACCACCAGCTTCGTGAGCGTCACCAGCCACGCGGCGATGGCGATCGCGATCACCAGCACCCCACCCACGATGCCCACGATCCACCACTCGTCGGAGGGCGTGACGGCAAGCAGGATGCCGATGGTCAGGACGCCGGTCGCCATCACGGGCAGGAGCGTCCGAAGCATCGAGCGCACGCGAAATGTCCGTCGCACCTGTGGTCCGTCCTCCTGGCTCGTGGTGACGCGATCGGGGATCGTCGTCGCCGTTGTCGAAATCGCCCGTCGATCTTCGTCCATGATCCGTCAACACCACCATGGTGACGCGCGGCGCGTCGCCGAGAACGGAGGACCCGGACATGGCACAGACCTGGATGGTGCTCATCATCGAGCCGGAGTGGGACCCCGCGCATCACAGCCCCGAGGAGTTCCAGGACATGGGCAAGCATCACCGCGCGTTCGCGGAGGCCGTGCAGGCGGCCGGCGCGAAGATCCTCGACGGGGATGCGCTCGCGCCGTCGAAGGAAGCGGTGCGCATCACGCCCGCCCGCAATGGCACGCCGGCGGTGTTCACCGATGGGCCCTTCCCCGAGCTCAAGGAGCTGGTGACCGGCTACTACAAGATCGAGGCGGCCGACGCCCAGCAGGCCCGGCAGCTCGCCGCGCTGTGCCCCACGGGCGGGCGCATCGAGCTGTTCCCCATCTTCGACACGAGCGCCATGTGACATGACCACCAGGCTCGACGAGGAGGTCGCGCGCTCCTGGCCGCGCCTCCTCGCGGGCCTGGTGCGTGAGCTCGGCAGCGTCGAGCTCGCGGAGGACGCGCTCCAGGACGCGTGGATCCGGGCGTCGTCGCGTGACGACATCACCGATCCCGCCGGCTGGGTCATGACCGCGGCCCGGCGCATCGCCATCGACCAGCTGCGTCGCGAGGCGGCCCTCCATCGGAAGCTCCCGCGGCTCGCGGATGCGCCGGCATCCTCTCCCACCACCCTCGGCGACGACCGGGTGGAGCTGCTGCTCCTGGCCTGCGACCCGGTGGTCCCCGCGGACTCGCGGCTCCCGCTGGCGCTCCGGTTCGTGTGCGGCCTGCCGACCGCGGCCATCGCGGACGCGCTGCACGTCCAGCACACCGCCATGAGCGCGCGCCTCACGCGTGCCAAGCGGCGCGTGGACGAGGCCGGACGGCGCCTCGGATCCGCGGACCCCGAGCGGCTGCCCGATGCGCTCGCGGTGATCCACGTGATGTACACGCTCGGCCATACCGCGGTCGAAGGAGAGCGTCTCGTGCTCCCGGACGTGCCGCGGACCGCCATCGCGGTCGCCGACGAGATCGTGCGCGAGCACCCGGCCGATGCCGAGGCGAGGGGCCTCCTGGCACTCCTGCTGTTCACCGAGGCGCGACAGCCCGGACGCCTCGGGGACGACGGACGGCCCATCACCCTCGAACATGCCGACCGGTCCACGTGGGACCTCCGGCTCGCTCGCCGGGCGCTCCCGCTGGCGACCATCGCACTGGCCGGCGGGGGCCGCCTGGGGCTCGAGGCGGGCATCGCCGGGATGCACACCATGGCCCCTAGCTGGGGGGCGACGGACTGGCCGGCGATCGTGGCGCTCTACGACCGGCTCGTCGAGCGCTGGCCGTCGCCCTCGGCATGCATCGCGCGAGCGCTCGCCATCGGATACGGGGCCGACGGACCGGGTGCGGGCCTCGCGGCGCTGGAGGAGCTCACCCGGCCCGAGGCGGGTGCGGGAGCACGCCAGTACGTGGTCGCCCGGGCTGACCTGCTGCGACGGGTCGGCCGGACACAGGAGGCGCGGCTGGCGTACCTCGAGGCGCGGGCCATGGAGCGCAACGAGGTGCTCGCAGGGTTCCTCGACGAGCGACTCGCGGAGCTGGATCGGCCCGACGACCCGCGCTGACGGGGTGCGGTCTATCGTTGGACGCGATGTCCCCGAGCCACGGTCGCGAGTCGCTCTCCCGGCTCATCGGCGTGGCGATGCTGCCACTCACCATCGCCGGGCTGGTCGCGGGCCTGCTCGCCTCGTGGGCTGGCAACGACAGCCTCGCATGGTGGGCCTGGACCGTACCCGCGGTCGTGGTGGGCGTGCGGCTGGCGTGGCAGATCGCGCGGGATCTGCTCGACCACGAAGCCGGGGTGGATGTCATCGCGCTGCTCGCCATCGCGGGCGCGCTCGCGGTCGGCGAGTCCCTCGCGGCGGCCATCATCGCGGTCATGCTCGCGACCGGCGAGGCACTCGAGGACTACGCCGAGGGTCGCGCCAGGCGGGAGTTGACCGCGCTCCTCGCGCGGGCACCCCAGGAGGTGACACGGTACACCGGCCCTGACCTCGAGGTCGTGCCCGTGGCCGCGGTGGCACCGGGTGACCGCATCCTGGTGCGCCCGGGCGAGGTGGTCCCCGTGGACGGGCTGGTGGCGGACCAGCCCGCGGTGCTCGATGAATCCGCGCTCACGGGGGAAAGCCGACCTGTCACGCGCGCCCAGGGCGACGCGGTCG